>JBFLXJ010000002.1 GCA_040757085.1 Bacillota bacterium
CCCCAACCGCCCCCCGCCTCCCGCCTGCTACCAGCCTCGACCACGCGGATTCAGCGGAAGAAGAAGGCACCCGCTGCCAGGGCACCCACGATGACCAGGGCGGGGTGGATGTGGGCAAACTGGATTAGGCCCAGGCTCACCACGGCCACGGCGATCCCCTTCCAGTCCGCGAAGGAGGACGGCACCATCTCCCACACCAGAAGGAGTAACAGTACCACCACCACCGGCTTGACTGCCTTGATCATCCCTTGCACCCAGGGCACCGCCCTGAACATGCCCAGCAGATGGTAAAGGACGAGCATCGCCGCCAGAGACGGCAATACCAGGCCGGCCAACGCTGCCACCACCCCCAGGGGGCCACCCACCTTGTACCCGATGTACCCCGCCATTTTGGTGGCGATGGGCCCCGGAAGGGCATTGCCCATGGCCAGCACGTCCGCGAATTCCTCCGTCGTCATCCAATGGTAGTTGTCCACCGCCTCGATCTCCACCAGAGGGATGGAGGAAGGACCACCTCCGTACCCCAGGACTCCCACCCGCGCGAAGGCCAAAAACAGTTGCCACCACACCATGCTGCGTTCCCTCCTCCAGTGCCAACGCGCCCTTCTCTGCACCGGCGGGAAAAAGCTTCGCTACGGGGACGCCTGGCCCCTGCCCACCGCCCTCGATCGGGCCGGGCTCCACCGGCATCCGCAGGACCAGCGGATAACGCTGGCGAATCTCACCTGGGTCAGAGTCCCGCTGCCTCCAGGGAGTGATGCTACGTTGCGTTCCCGTGCGCGAAAGAGAACCCGTAATCCCGGCCCGATCGAGTATGCGTTTACCGTGGGTACAGTGGCCCTGGTCGGGTACGCCATGGGCCTGGCGCGCCCCCCCACGCTGCTTTACCTCTCCGGCGCGTTGTTCCTGGCCAGCCTGGCCACCTTGCTTCCCCAGGTGCGGCCCTTCCGGGGCGTTGCCACCGCCTTGCTGGGACTGTGCCTGGGTCTCTACCTGGCAGCGCTTACCATACCGGCTGCCCTGCCCGCCGCCATCTCCAACGCCCGCCCCGAAATTGCCAACGCCGCCTTCAAAGCGGTCTGGATCATGACCGCCGTGCTGGTCGCCCTCATCGCAGGATGGAGGCTCCGCGACCTGGGAGCCGGCTGGGGGCGAATCAGCGCGGCATGGTGGGCCCAAGGTGCGGCCATGGCCGCGGCATTCCTGGTCTTCTATCGCTACCTGTACCGTCCTCCCGCGCCGCTGGTGACCAACCTGCCTGGTTACTGGCCATACGCCGCAGGGATCTGCATTTTCTTCGGGATCTCCAACGCCATGGCCGAAGAATACCTGTTCCGCCGCCTGGCGCAGGTACAACTGATCGATTATCTCGGCCCGGCCTGGGGACTGGTAGCTCAGGCGCTGCTGTACGGCCTCATTCACCTCGGACCCTCGTCCCGCCCCAGCGGGCCGGCCGGAGCGCTGGTCATGACCGCCCTGGGATGGTTCCTGGGCAGAAGCGCATACCGTACCGGAGGCCTGGCCCTGGCAGTAGCGGTGCACGCCCTGATCGACGCCTTCATCTTCTGGTGGAGCTAGCTCAGGCAGCCTTGAACACGGCCGGCAAGTTGGTGCGATAGCAGCAGGCGGATAGCGGCAGCCACCGGATGGGGCTCACTCTGATCAATTACCAGGTCCGCGGCTTCCTTGACCTGGTCGCTGGCCCAGGGCATGGCCACCCCGGTGCCGGCCCACCGCAGCATTCCCTCGTCCAGGGGACTGTCTCCCATGGCCACCACATCCCGGGCCGCGATTCCCGCCTGCTCGCAGAGCCGGGCCAGGGCCTGGCCTTTTTCCGCCGCTTCCGGCAGCACCTTCAGGTAGACCAGGGTTCCCGACCGCAGGGGAATGAAACGCGCTCCCCGTTGACGTTCCGGTGGGAAGGCTGTCAGCACCGCCTCAACGGCTTCTTCCCCGAAGATGTCCACCTGAGGTACCGGTACCGCCCCCTGCACCTGGAGTTCCCGGTACGCGGCCGGGACGGAGGGTACCACATGCACCCCGGGCGGGGGCTGTTCGGGTCGGCCCGGCAGGGTGAGCCAGGCCTGCGTATATATCTCATCGTCTACGTACAGCCCGTAAAGGTAGGAACCCCCGGCCAGGAACCCGAGCAGGTCTTCCACCAGATCGGGAGGCAGCAGGTGCAACTCCCTCACCCGCTCCCCAGCTGCATCCACCACCTTGGCACCGCAGTAGCAGATGACCGGGAGGGTAGGCTTAACCTGTGCCACGTATTCGCGGGCCGACAGCCAGCGTCGGCCCGTCGCTATGGTGATCTGGATGTTGCGCCGCCTGGCCTCCTCCAGCGCAGCCAGGTTCTCCGCGCTGATACTGCCATCCCGTCCGAGCAGAGTGTCGTCCAGATCTAGAGCCAGTAACCGTATCACAATTCACCGTTCCTTTCAACTCTCGGTCGGAGACAGTCTGCCGTCCGAGGGAAATGGCCGCGTGAGGCCAAAAGAGATGGTCGGAGCGGCCGGACTTGAACCGGCGACCTCGTGGTCCCGAACCACGCGCCCTACCAAGCTGGGCCACGCCCCGACCTCAAGATCCACGTTCATTATACGGTGGAAGGCCAGCTACTGCAATAGCGCCTCAGGCGTCGGCCCACACCAGGGACACATGGGTGACGTCGAAGCCGGCGGCGACAAGACGGTCAACGCATTCCTTGGGCTCGGTGGTCTTGAGACGCAACACTATCTGCGCCCAACCGGGGATGTCCCGCGGGAATATGGCCACCGCCGGAGCCCCGGCGCAGCGTTGTTAACCTTTCTTCGCCAGCACCAGGTCGTCTCCCTGCCGGTCGACCAGGATGGTGTCGCCAGAACGGAACCTTCCTTCCAGGATGGCGCCCGCCACCCGGTTCGCCACCCGGCGCTCGATGGTACGCCTCAGGGGCCGGGCCCCAAAGACGGGATCGTACCCCTCTTTAGCCAGCAGGTCACGGGCCGCCTCGGTGACCTCAAGGGCCAACCCCTGCTCCTGCAGACGGGCGGCCAGGCGGTCAATCTGGAGATCCACGATGCGCCTGATTTCGGCCGGCCCCAGGCTGTTGAATATGATGATCTCGTCCAGGCGGTTGAGGAACTCGGGACGGAAGTGACCGCGCACGGCCTCCATGACCCGCCGCCGCATCTCGGCATCGTCACGGCCCCCCAGTTCCTGGATCCAGGTGGAGCCCAGGTTGGAGGTCATGATCACCACCGTGTTGCGGAAGTCCACGGTGCGGCCGTGTCCATCGGTGAGCCGACCGTCATCGAGAAGTTGCAGGAGGAGGTTGAAAACCTCGGGGTGGGCTTTTTCCGCCTCGTCGAAGAGGATGATGGAGTAAGGACGGCGGCGCACGGCCTCGGTGAGCTGGCCGCCCTCCTCGTAGCCCACGTAGCCCGGGGGAGCACCGATCAGGCGGGAGACGGTGTGGCGCTCCTGGTATTCGGACATGTCGATGCGGGTGAGGGCCCGCTCGTCGTCGAACAGGAACTCCGCCAGGGCGCGGGCCAGTTCGGTCTTACCCACTCCGGTCGGCCCCAGGAAGAGGAACGACCCCAGGGGGCGGTTGGGATCGGCCAGCCCGGCCCGGGCCCGCCGGATGGCGTCGGAAACCGCCCGCACCGCCTCATCCTGCCCCACCACCCGCTGACGCAGCCGGTCCTCCATCCTCAGAAGCTTCGCCATTTCGCCTTCCAGCAGCCGGGTGACGGGGATGCCCGTCCACCTGGCCACCACCTGGGCGATGTCTTCCTCGTCAACCTCTTCCTTGAGCAGGCGCTGGCCGGGCGGGATGGCCTCAAGTTGTCGGTTGGCCTCTTCCAGTTCCTTTTGCAGGGACAGGCGCACGCCGTAGCGGAGCTCGGCGGCTCTCCCCAGGTCCCCGCGCCGCTCGGCCTGCTCCTCTTCAATGCGGGTGGCCTCGATCTTCTCCTTCAGTTCCCGCACCCGGCCGATGAGCCGCTTCTCTTCTTCCCACCGGGTACGGGCCTCGGCGATGCGCGCCCGCAGCGATTCCAGCTCACTTTCCACCTGGTGCAGCCTCTCCCGCGCCGCCCGGTCATCTTCCCGGGAAAGGGCCTGCGCCTCGATCTCAAGCTGGCGCGCCCGCCGCTCCAGGGAATCGATGGCTGCCGGCACGCTGTCGATCTCGGTCCGCAGCCGGGCCGCTGCTTCGTCCACCAGGTCGATGGCCTTGTCGGGCAGGAACCGGTCCGAGATGTAGCGCGCCGACATGGTAGCCGCTGCTACCAGGGCAGAATCGCGGATGCGTACTCCGTGGTGAACCTCGTATTTTTCCTTCAGGCCCCGCAGGATGCCGATGGTATCCTCCACGGAAGGCTCACCCACGTAGATGGGCTGGAAGCGCCGCTCCAGGGCGGCATCCTTCTCGATGTGCTTGCGGTACTCGTCCAGGGTAGTGGCACCCACGCAGCGGAGTTCCCCGCGGGCGAGGGCGGGCTTGAGCAGGTTGGAAGCATCGACTGCCCCCTCCGCCCCTCCGGCCCCCACCAGGGTGTGCAGTTCGTCGATGAACAGGATGATGCGTCCCTCGGCAGCCTCGATTTCCTTGAGCAGGGCCTTCATGCGGTCCTCGAACTCGCCCCGGTATTTCGTCCCCGCCACCAGGGCCCCGAGGTCAAGCGCCAGCACCCGCTTGTCCTTCAGGGTCTCCGGCACATCCCCGTTGGCCACCCGCTGGGCCAGCCCCTCCACGATGGCGGTCTTGCCCACCCCGGGCTCCCCTATGAGCACGGGATTGTTCTTTGTGCGCCGGGAAAGGACCTGGATCACCCGCCTGATTTCCTCGTCCCGGCCGACGACGGGGTCCAGCTTGCCGCGCCGGGCCAGGTCGGTGAGATCGCGACAGTACCTTTCCAGCACCCGGTACTTGCCCTCGGGTTCGGGATCGGTGACGCGCTGGGTGCCCCGGACCTGGGCCAGAGCCCTCATGACCGACTCTTCGGTTATCCCTGCCCGGCGCAGGGCCTGCCCGGCCGGGCCAGTGTCACCCAGCAGCCCAATCAACAGGTGCTCCGTGGACACGTACTCGTCCTTCAGCCGCCTGGCCACCGCCTGGGCCCCATCCAGGACCCCGGCCAAACGGGGCGACACATACGCCCCCGCCGCGGCACCATAAGCCCTTGGTGCCCGCCCCAGTTCCCTCTCCATCTCGGCGGCCAGGGCTTCGGGATTGGCACCGCACCGCGCCAGCAAGGTGGGCACCAGCCCTTCCTCCTGGCGCAGTAAGGCCAGCAAAAGGTCCTCCGGCTCAACCTGGCTGCGCTGGCCAGACCGGGCCAACGCCTGAGCAGAGGCCAGGGCCTCCTGCGACTTCACGGTGAAACGCTCCGGTTGCACGACACGCGCTCCTCTCTCAACAAACGGGCATCGGGGGACGCCGGCCCGCCGCTCGCGAGGCCTCAACAGACCGGCCTGCAGAAGGCAGGCCTTCCTGCAGGCCCGACCTGCCTCAGCGGGCGGGGGTCTCGGGCCGGAGGCGGGCCAATTCCTCGAACAGCTCCTTCTCGCGCTTGCCCAGGCGGGTGGGCAGTACCACCTTCACCCTGTACAGGAGGTCACCCCGGCCCCCGTCACGGCGGGGGAGCCCCAGCCCCCGCAGCCGCAACACCGCCCCGTTCTGGGTCTCAGGCGGCACCTTCACTTTAACGCGACCGCTGTCCAGGGTGGGTGCCTCCACCTCCGCCCCCAGGACGGCCTCCGTAAGCGAGACGGGCAATTCGTAGACCAGGTCGTCCCCCTCCCGGGTGAAGAGGGGATGGGGCTTCACCCGCACCCGCAGGTACACATCCTGGCCCCCCGCTCCTCCGGGCAGGCGGAGCAATTGTCCATCCCGCACGCCGGGGGGGACCCTCACCTCGAGGCGCCGGGTACCCCCGGGAAGCACCAGTTCCACCTGGCGCTGCGTACCGTGCGCCACCTCTGCCAGGGTGACCTCCAGGGTGCCCGCTTCCTGGGGGCCACCTCCTCCGTTGGGCGTTACCGTCTCTGCCTCGCGGGGAGGCCAGGTCCACCAGAAGGTCCGCCTGCCGCCGGACCTTCCCTCTGCACGTCCCCCGGCCGGGCGCCCCCCTGCAGCCCCGGCCGCCTGGGCCAGCAATTGCTCCAGATCCAGCCCCAGATCGGAGAAGAAGGTGCGGAAGAACTCGGAGAAATCCGCGCCCGCTCCTCCCGTAAATGTGGGACCGAATCCACCTGCCTGGCGCTGGGCACGCTCCCACTGGGACCAGCGGGGCCAGTCCGCACCCAACTGGTCGTAACGGCGGCGCCGCTCCGAGTCGGACAGGACGGCGTACGCTTCGTTGATCTCCTTGAACTTCTCCTCGGCCGCCTTGTCTCCCGGATTGACGTCGGGATGGTACTTGCGCGCCAGCCGCCGGTATGCCTTCTTTATCTCCTCATCGCTGGCGTCCCGGGAAACACCCAGGATGCGGTAGTAGTCCTTGAACTCCACCAGGGCTCACCGCCCCGCTCACTCTCGCACAGGTAGTCCCCAGGGAGCACGCCGGCCTGCGCGGCAGCGTGCACCCCACTGTGCACCCCATCAGTATCCACCGGGGCCAGCCTGCGGGCCATCGCCACGGCCAGGGCTCCCCGGCGGGCCGCCGGCCGCGGGGCGAACTACCCGCACCCGCGCCGGCCGCAGTACTTCCCCGCGATACAGGTATCCTTTCTGCATTTCGTCGGTTACGGTCTCCGCTTCCACGTCGGGCGACTCCCACACGGCCACCGCCTCGTGGAAACGGGGATCGAATGGATTGCCCAGCGCCTGGATCGGCTCCACGCCCTCCTGGCTGAGCATGGTGTCCAGTTGCCGGGAGATCAGTTCCAGCCCCCGGCGCAGGCCATCGGGGTCGGCCGAGGCCATCACCTGGGGCATGAGGGCACGCTGGAAGTTGTCCACGACGTCCAGGAACCGCAGGAGAAGATCCTGCCGGCCGCGCTCCACCAGGCGTTCGACCTCGCGCTCCATGCGGCGCCGGTAATTGTCCAGGTCGGCCCGCGCGCGCAGGAACTGGTCCCAGTTGCGCTCCGCTTCCTGACGCTTGGACTCCAGTTCCGCCCGAGCCGTCTCCTGCTCCGCCAGGGCGCGCTCCAGTTCCGCCCGGGCGGTTTCCAGCTCTGCGCGAACGCGTTCCAGCTCCTCCCGGGCCGAGTCCAGTTCGGCCTTCAACCGCTCTACTTCCCCACGCGGGTCTTCCTCCCGCGGTTGCACGCAGCTCTCAGGATGGGTCACCGGTCACACCTCCGCCCGGCGGCTACTTGTCCCCGTCGCTGGGACGGTACTCGGCGTCAATGACGTCGTCTCCGCCGCCCCGCGACGACCCGGTCGAGGAAGCACCGGAGCCCCCCGACGAGCCCGCGGCACCCGCGGCCTGGCGGTACAACTGCTCGGCCATCCGGTAGGACGCCTGCTGCAATTCCTCCATGGCCGAGCGGATACGAGCTACGTCCTCGCCCTTGGTAGCCTCGCGCAGCGAGGAGATGGCGCGTTCGATGCGGGCCTTCTCGTCGGCTGACAACCTGTCTCCCATATCCTTCATGGTCTTTTCCACCTGGTAGATAAGGGAGTCCGCCTGGTTGCGGGCATCCACCAGGTCGCGCCGGCGCTTGTCATCCTGCGCGTATTGCTCGGCTTCCTTCACCATACGGTCGATCTCGTCCTTGGACAGTTGGGTCGACCCTGTGATGGTAATGTGCTGCTGGCGCCCGGTGGCACGGTCCTTGGCGGTCACATTCAGGATGCCGTTGGCGTCGATGTCGAAGGTGACCTCGATCTGGGGGATGCCACGCGGCGCGGGCGGGATGCCGTCGAGCAGGAACCGCCCCAGGGTCCGGTTGTCCCGGGCGAACTCCCGCTCGCCCTGCAGCACGTGGATCTCCACTGTTGTCTGCCCGTCGGCCGCGGTGGTGAATATCTCGCTCTTGCGGGTGGGAATGGTGGTGTTGCGTTCAATGAGCCTGGTCATCACGCCGCCCAGGGTTTCGATACCCAGGGAGAGGGGAGTGACGTCGAGCAGGACGATATCCTTCACTTCCCCGGCCAGCACCCCGGCCTGGATGGCCGCCCCCACGGCCACCACTTCGTCGGGGTTAACCCCGCGGTGTGGCTCCTTGCCGGTCAGCTTGCGCACCAGCTCCTGAATGGCGGGCATACGGGTAGCGCCACCCACCAGGATGACCTCGTCGATGTCGCGCTCCGTCAATTTCGCATCGGCCAGTGCCTGGCGGAAGGGACCGATGCACCGCTCAGTCAGGTCCCGGGTGATCTCTTCGAACTTAGCCCGGCTGATGCGCTCTTCCAGGTGCTTGGGACCCGAGGCGTCAGCGGTAATGAACGGCAGGGAGATGGTGGTCTCGGGTACCGAGGAGAGTTCACACTTGGCCTTCTCACACGCCTCCAGGAGACGCTGCAGGGCCTGCCGGTCCTTGCGCAGGTCGATCCCCGTTTCCCGCTGGAAGCGGTCGGCCACGTAATTGACCAGCCGCATGTCGTAGTCGTCGCCGCCCAGGTGGGTGTCCCCCGCGGTGGCCTTCACCTCGAATACGCCGTCGCCCACCTCCAGGATGGAGACGTCGAAGGTGCCGCCGCCCAGGTCCCACACCAGGATGGTCTCATTGGACTTCTTGTCCAGACCGTAGGCGAGGGATGCGGCCGTGGGCTCGTTGATGATGCGCAGGACCTCCAACCCGGCGATGCGCCCGGCATCGCGGGTGGCCGTGCGCTGGGCGTCGTTGAAGTACGCGGGCACGGTAATCACCGCTTTGGTGACGGGCTCGCCCAGGTACTTCTCGGCGTCCATCTTCAGCTTCTGCAGGATCATGGCGGAAATCTCTTCCGGGGAAAACTCCTTCCCCGCCGCGGGCAGGTACACGCGTACCGTGTCGTTGGGACCGCGCTTCACCTGGTAAGGGACCCGGTCTCGCTCCATGCTGACCTCATCATAGCGCCGCCCCATGAAGCGCTTGATGGAAAACACTGTATTCGCCGGGTTCAGGACCGCCTGGCGGCGAGCCAGTTGCCCCACCAGGCGCTCGCCCGACTTGGTGAATCCCACCACGGAAGGGGTAAGACGGCTTCCCTCCGCGTTGATGATCACCTGGGGTTTACCGGCTTCCATTACCGCGATGACTGAGTTAGTGGTCCCCAGGTCGATTCCCACGACCTTCGCCATACAGGCGCACCTCCTCGTCCACAATCGTCTCTTCTTGGTGGCTGCCCTCTTAGGCGTCCTCCTCGTCCCTTACCTCAACCGGAATCCGCCGGGCCGCCGAGCCCCCGGCGCCACCGTACACGGAACGACCCGCACCGGGGGGCTCGCGCCCGGACGCAGCGGCGGGCTCGTCGCCGGAACGGCCCCCCGCCTCTTCGTAGACACCGCCGGAACGGCCACCCATCTCGTCGGACAGGATGCCCTCCATGCGGAGGATCAGCTTCACCCCGGCCACGTTTATACGTTCAACGCGGATGAGGTGGCATATCCGCCGCAAGAGGATGAGGTCGTTCTCCGAGTACAGGCGGATGTTGTTCTCGGTGCGGAAAGGACACACCAGCCCGTACCGTTCCAGCACCCGCAGGGTCTGCGGGTTGACCCCCAGGAGGCGGGCAGCCACGCTGATGGTGTATACCGGTTCGTCCGGCCCGTGCAGGCGCAGGGCTGATCCCTCCTCATAAGGATCTTGCACTGGGCATTATAACCTTCTTATCGACCTCCGTCAACACATTGCACCCCCACCCTTCCCGGGCGCTCGATCCGCCCTGGAACCCGCTGCTATCGAGGTGAATGCCGCCACCACAGCACACCCCAGGCGGTCATCCAGCGCCTTCCCCGCCACCCCAGCCCCCGCGCCGTGCCCCGGCGCTACCCGGCGGCGCGACCCCTGCCACGCGGGGAAATAAGACCAGCGCCACGAGCTGCCCGCACCGACAACCCCGCCAGAACGCGGTACAGAAGCAGGTTCAAGGCCTCGTTCGTCCTGATGGCGAGCATCTCCCGGTCATCGGGCCAGGGACTGCGGGGCACCAATTCGCCGCACACGTCTGCCCCCACCAGTTCCCGGGACCTGCGCAACCAGGAGAGCCACCTGGCCAGGTCGGACATAACCAGGGGTCCGCTGCCCCAGGTGGTCCTCGCTTCGCGGAGGACGTCCTTGTCGATGCTCACGTACACCTTCCGGGTGGGAAAAAGCAGGCTGAACTCCTCCGGCAGCTCCCCGCGCACCTGCACCACCCGCTGAGGAGGAACCACCAGCAATTTGGCCCCCGTGCTTCCGTCCCCGGACCGGGGTGCCGCAGCCGCCCCCTGCCCCTCGGCTGCCGCCTCGGCTGCCGCCACCACGACCTGCCTCACGCGGGGCAACCTGACCACCTTCCCCAGCCATGACCCGCAGGTCACAAAACCGGGGATGCCCGGCTGCCCGTCCAGATGACGGTCGAAAACCAAGACCGTCAGAGGTTCACGGGCCTTGCGCCTGATTAGGTGGTACGCCAGGTGGTGGAAATCCCCCGTGCCCAGGAAAACCAAAGGCGGCCCCAGGGAGGCCAGCACACGACTCGCTCGGGCGAACGTCCACAGCGGCGCCATGTACCTGAGCCCTCGCGCTTCCAGGGCCACGCGTTGGGCGGCCATGCGCCACAGCCGCGCCTGCCACCGCAGGGATCCATCCGCGTCTACCACGGCAAACCCGGGATCCGGCACCTTCATGGCATCAGGACGTTGACGGCACCCGTAAGACCACGGGCCATGCCATTCACCGCCTCCATTATACCCATTCCCGCACCAGAAACCTCCCCGGGCCTTCACCGGGTGCCATTTTATGCCAGGGGCAAGTCCCCGCGAAAGGTGGTGTCAGGAGGGCGGGGATATCCACCAGTTGTCCATAGCCCGGTACCGGTCGCGTAACGGGCGGATGGCACCCCGTCGGGCCAGGTACAACTCGCGCGTGCTCGTGACCCAGCCCTCAATGTGTTCGCGGGCGGGGACCGGGTCCCACCGGTGCCCATGGGGACCGGGCGTAACGAATTCACCCACCCCGCCCGGGTGCAACGGCGCCCGACACGAGCACAGCGGGCACTCCACCTCACCCCGGCCCACCCGCAGCACCTGGCTGCCACAGAACGGGCAGGCAAAAATCCCTCCCTCAAAACGGGCAGCGCGCTTGCTGGCAGGCGTCTGGAAGGCCGATGCCGCGCCGGCGGGCGCTTCTTCAGCAACGACGAGGCGCCCCAGGGCGCGGGCCCGTTCCATCAGTCCTTCCTCCAGCAACACCTCCCCCGGGCCGGGGGCGTAGGCCTCCAGCCAGCCCACCGGATGGGCCTGCATGGCAAGCAGGAGCAGGTTGAGCAGGCCGGCACCGAAGGGATTCCATCCCCGCAGGCCGGCCACGCTGATGGCAGCACCCCGGCGCCCCCGCCTCCCCAGCTCCTCCACCTGGTGACCGAGCATGAGGTAACGATCCAGGACAAGCTTGATCACTCCCGCCGGCCCCAGAACGTAGGTGGGGGCCCCCACCACGAGGGCATCAGCAGCCGTCATCTGCTCGAACAACCAGGGCACGTCGTCGCCCAGCCGACACGGGCGACGGCTGAAGACGCAGGACATGCAGCCGTCGCACGGGAGGATGCGCAGGTCGGTGAGCCTCACCATGGCCACCTCGGCTCCGGCCTCCTGCGCCCCCGCCAGCGCTTCCTTGACCAGGATTTCCGTGTTGCCGAGGCGGCGCGCCGAACCCACCAGACCCAGCACCTTCATGGCACCCACTCTCCCCCGGGGCAACACCTGACGGAGCATCCCCATCCGTAGCTCATGACGGTAAGCACCACGTGCCCGACGACAATGTCAGATAAATCCTCAACGGAAAAGTTGGCCCGCGATTACCACCCGCATGATTTCGGAGGTCCCCTCGTAGATCTCCGTCACCTTGACGTCGCGCATGAGGCGCTCCACGGTATAGTCCCGCAGGTACCCGTACCCGCCGTGGATCTGCACCGCTTCCTCACAGCAGCGCATGGCCATGCGGGTGGCAAAGAGCTTGGCCTGGGCCGCCTCTCTGGTGAACCGCTCCCCCCGGTCGGCCAGGGAGGCCGCCCGGTGACACAGCAGGCGGGCGGCATCGATGTCGGTGGCCATGTCCACCAGCTTCCACTGGATACCCTGGAAGTTCAGGATGGGCTGTCCGAACTGCTCGCGTTTGCGGGCGTAATCGCGGGCCCGCTCGTATGCGGCTCGCGCTATCCCGATCGCCTGGGCGGCAATGCCCACCCTTCCCCGATCCAGCCCCGACAGGGCGATCCTGAACCCCTCCCCCTCACGCCCCAGCCGGTTTTCCTCCGGGACCCGGCATCCCTCCAGGTAGACGGCAGTGGTGACGGACGCGCGCAGGCCCATCTTCTCGAGGGGTGGTCCGAAGGAAATACCGGGCCGCTCCTTCTCGACCAGGAAGGCGGTGAGGCCGCGCGACCCCTGGGTGCGGTCGGTAGAAGCTATCACCAGATATAACCCGGCCACGCCCCCGTTGGTGATGAACATCTTTTGGCCGTCCAGTATGTACCAGGAACCTTCCCGGCGGGCGGTGGTCTGCAAGGCCCCGGCGTCGGATCCGGCGCCGGGCTCGGTGAGGCAAAACGCCCCCAGCACTTCGGCCTTCCCCAGGGCGGGAAGAAAGCGGCGCTTCTGCTCCTCCGTCCCCCAGGCCAGGATGGATCCCGCCACCAGGGCGCTGTGCACTCCCCAGATGAGCGCACAGGAGGCGCAGGCGCGGGCGACTTCCTCCATGCAGACGGCATAGGCCAGCAGTCCCTGCCCCATCCCGCCGTATTCAGGTGGGAGCATAAGGCCGAAGTAGCCCTCGTCGGCCAGCCGCCGCACGCTCTCCCAGGGGAAAGAGGCCTCGCGGTCACACACTGCCGCCCGCGGTTCCAGTTCCCGGCTGGCGAGCTCGGCCACCCTGCGCCGCAACTCTTCGTACTGGCTGTCCACGATCACCCCGTCAAGCCCCCCTTCTTGAAGCCCGTCCCTTCCGAGATCTCTCTGGTCACACTGCACGAGGCACAACGGCCCCACCCGTCTACGCGGGTCAGCTCCGGATACCGTCGGCCAGCATGGCGGCGGCCGTGTAGGGATCGATCCTGCGGGCGGCCACCTCCTCCAGCAGCCCCGGCACGAGGCCCCGTTCCCCAGCCCGGCGCCAGGCTTCTTCCAGCAGCCGGGCGGTGAGGATGCCCCTCACCTCGGCCTCCGCCCGTGCCTTCATCTTGTCCCGCCAGAGTCCCGTCTGCCGGGCAAAATCCCGGTGATTCATCAGGGCCTGCCACAGCTCGGGGACCCCTGAGCCTTCCCGGGCCACCGTGAGCAGCACCGGGGGACGCCAGGCACGAGAGCCTGCCAGGTCGAGCATGGCCTCGAGTTCCCGGGCCAGGCGAGCCGCTCCCTCCTGGTCGGCCTTGTTCACGGCAAACACGTCCCCGATCTCCATGATGCCGGCCTTGAAAACCTGCACCTCATCGCCCATGCCGGGGGTTACCAAAACCAGGGTGGTGTGGGCGTAACGCATGATATCCACTTCCGCCTGCCCCGCCCCCACGGTTTCCACAAAGATAACCTCGAAACCCGCGGCATCCAGCAGCCACACCACATCACCCGTGGCCCGCGACAGGCCCCCCAGAGAGCCCCGTGTAGCCAGGCTGCGGATGAAGACGCCTTCGTCCAGGGCGTGCTCCTGCATGCGGAGCCGGTCTCCCAGGAGCGCCCCACCGGTGAAGGGGCTGGTGGGGTCTACCGCCACCACCCCCACGGTGAAACCCTGGCGGCGGCAGTGGCCCGTCAGGGCCCCCACCAGGGTACTCTTTCCTGCCCCGGGGGCTCCGGTGACACCCACGACAAAGGCATTCCCGGTATGCGGGAACGCCTCTTTCACCAGTTGCCGACCTTCTTCGCCCCCGTCCTCAACCCTGGAAATGGCCCGGGCCAGGGCCCGCCGATTGCCGCGCCTGATCTCGTCTACTAGCGACATTCCTGTCCCTGCAACCTCTCCTTGACGAACCGGGCGATTGCTTCCGTCGAAGTTCCCGGCCCGAACACGGCCGCCACGCCGTGTTCCTGCAAGAACGGCACGTCCTCCTCCGGGATTATACCACCCACCAGCACCAGGACGTCTTCCCTGCCCTTTTCCCGCAGCAGTTCCACCACCCGCGGCACCAGGGTGTTGTGAGCCCCGGAGAGGATGCTCAGTCCTACCACGTCCACGTCCTCCTGCACCGCCGTCTCGGCGATCTGCTCCGGAGTCTGGTGCAGGCCGGTGTAGATGACCTCCATGCCGGCATCACGCAGGGCCCGCGCCACCACCTTCGCCCCCCGGTCGTGGCTGTCCAGCCCGGGCTTGGCAATCAAAACGCGCACCGGCCGCTTCACCCTTTCACCCCCACTGAACCTCAGTACAGGGCGGGCTCCCGGAAGGTACCGAAAACACCGCGCAGCGTATCCATCATTTCCCCCAGGGTGCAGTAAGCACGCACGCACTCCAGGATGGGGTACATCAGGTTGCCCGTGCCACGGGCCTCCTCTTCCAGCCGCCGCAGGCATTGCCGAACCACGCCCTCGTCACGTCCCGCCTTCACCTGCCGCAGGTGGGCAATCTGCCGCCGCTCCACCTCGGGATCGACGCGCAGGATGGGGATGGAGATCTTCTCCTCCACCACGTACTTGTTGACCCCCACCACCACCTGCTCTCCCGTCTCGAGCGCCTTCTGGTACCGGTAAGCGCTGTCGGCGATCTCCCGCTGGGGGAAGCCCGCTTCGATGGCCCTGATCATCCCGCCCAAAGCCTCGATCCTGCGGAAGTACTCTTCCGCCTGCTCCTCCATCTGGTTGGTGAGCGCCTCCACGAAGTAAGACCCGGCCAGGGGATCGATGGTGTTCGCCACGCCCGACTCCTCCGCCAGGATCTGCTGGGTGCGCAGGGCAATGCGCACCGCCTTCTCGCTGGGGAGAGCCAGGGCCTCATCCATGGAGTTGGTGTGCAGGGACTGGGTGCCGCCCAGCACGGCAGCCAGGGCCTGGACGGTGGTGCGGACAATGTTGCACTCGGGTTGCTGGGCGGTGAGAGAACAACCAGCCGTCTGGGTGTGGAAGCGCATCAGCCACGAACGCGGGTTGCGCGCGGCGAAACGCTCCCGCATGTGCCGGGCCCAGATGCGCCGGGCAGCCCGGTACTTGGCCACCTCCTCGAACAGGTCGTTGTGGGCGTTGAAGAAAAAGGAGAGGCGGGGAGCGAAGTCGTCCACGTTAAGCCCCCGTTCGATCCCGGCCTGCACATAAGCGAAACCGTCCGCCAGGGTGAAGGCCAGCTCCTGCACCGCGGTGGCACCCGCTTCCCGGATGTGATATCCGGAAATGGAGATGGTGTTCCACCGCGGCACATGGCGGGCACCGAACTCGAAGGTATCCACTATCAGGCGCATGGAAGGCGCAGGGGGGAATACGAAGGTCTTCTGGGCGATGTACTCTTTGAGGATGTCGTTCTGGATGGTGCCGGATACCTCATCCCAGCTCACTCCCTGCTTCTGGGCCACCACCAGGTACATGGCCCACAGGATGGCCGCGGGAGCGTTGATGGTCATGGAGGTGGACACCTGGCCGAGCGGGATACCTCGGAACAGTCTCTCCATATCATCCAGGGTGTCGATGGCCACCCCCAGCTTGCCCACCTCGCCCGAGGCACGGGGGTGGTCGGAATCATACCCTAAGAGAGTAGGGAAATCGAAGGCCGTGGAGAGACCCGTCTCCCCGTGCTCCAGGAGGTACTTGAAGCGGGCGTTGGTGTCTTCGGCCGTACCGAATCCAGAGAACTGGCGCATGGTCCAGAGCCGGCCACGGTACATGGTAGGGTACACCCCGCGCACGAAGGGGTACTGGCCCGGGTCCCCCAGGTCGCGCTCGTAATCCAGCTCGGCGATGTCCTCCGGGCGATAAACGGCCTTGATCACCTGCCCCGACACGGTGGTGAACACACCCTTCCGCTCGGCGGCATCGGGCATGTTAATCCCCTCCCCCTAATGGTGTCGCCTTGCCGCTACAGGTAGAAAGCCAGTTGCTCCAGTTCCAGACTTACGTCAGATTGCTGCAGGTGGACCTGAGGAGGGACCTGCAGTTTGCAGGGAGCAAAGTTGAGGATGGCCCGTACCCCGCCCGCAACGCAGAGGTCTGCCACGGCTTGGGCCGCGGAAGCAGGCACGGCGATCATCATGATTTTCAGCTTCAATTCCCGGGCCAGGGTGGGGATGGAAGAGGACGGCGAAACCTCCACGTTGTCGATCCGGCTGCCCACCTTGGCGGGGTCGTTGTCGAACAGGGCTACCAGGCGAAAGGGATAATTCTGGTCGGCCGCCCAGCGCCTCAGGGTGTACCGGGCCAGGGCCGTGCCCAGTTCACCCACGCCCACGATGCCCACGTTGAGCGGGCGGCTGATGTTCAGGATGCGGCGCAGCTCATCACGCAAAAAGCGGGCCTGGTACCCCACACCCTGTTTCCCAAACTCGCCAAAAAGAGCCAGATCCTTGCGCACCTGGGCTGCCGACACGCCGGCTCTATCCCCCAGCTCCTGCGAGGAGATAAAGCGGTCGTGATCGCCGGGCCCCAGTTCCTCCAGCACGCGCAAATACATGGCCAGCCTGCGCACCACTACGTCGGGGACCCGCCTTCTCCGCACCGGTAGCCCCCCTCGCCGGCTGGATTTGGCCCTTCATCCAGACTATTCTACGGAGGCCGGCCCCTTCCCTGTTTGAAGTACCCGACCCCACTACCTCAAGCGGGACCACCCTACCCCCCGCTGGCTCCAGAGCGGGTACGGGGCACGGTTCCCCAGTGCAGGGCCGCCACACCAGGGGGCAGCACGCGGTACTGCACCTCCGTCAGACCGGCTGCTGCGAATGCGGCCGCCAGATCCCCCAGGTCTGGCAGGTAGGCCAGCGACCGGGGAAGGTAACTGTAAGGACGCAAGGGGCCCCCGGCCACCGGCCGCCTGAACCCGGCCAGCAACCCCAGCAGGGGTACGACGGTGTAAAAGTACGGGTAAAACCAGGCTCGCACCCAGCGGGAGGGAGGCCGGCACACTTCCAGGGCAACCACCCTCCCCCCCGGCCTCACCACTCGCGCCATCTCGGCCAGGCAGCGGGGAATGTCGCTCACGTTGCGCAGTGCAAACCCGATGGCGGCACAGTCGAAGGACCCGTCCGGGAAAGGCAGCTGCAGGGCATCCCCCGTCACGAAGTGGATCTCGACCGGTTCACCTTCTGCGGAGGCGAACTCCAGCGAGCCGGGGCCCGCGTGCCGGCCCCTGCCGGGCCCGGTACGGCCGGTGCGAGTGGCCTGCCAGTGAGCGGCTTTGCCGCGCGCGATGGCCAGCATGCGGGGTGAGAAGTCGAGCCCCACCACCCGGCCCCCGGGCGCTACCTGCCGGGCCATGATGAGGGCGAGTTCGCCGGTTCCGCAGCACACATCCAGGGCCGCCTGCCCGGGCCGCAGGAAGGTGACCTGTGCGAAACACCGCTGCCAGCGCAAAACATAACCCCCCGTCATCACGGTGTTCATGAGATCGTACCGGGGGGCAATGGTGTCAAAAAGCTTCCGCACGAAGGCCTCCTTTTCCTGCCCCGGGCGTGGCAGCCCGCCGCCATCACCGCTTTGCCGGTCGGATTGGGGGTGCACACCGGGGCCACCTCCATGCGGCCCGGGCTGCGGCGCCGGGGCGAGGCCAGCCGTCCGGTGTGGGGGTAGCCGGGCGGGGGCGGTCTTGCGGGAGGTCATACGAAGCGCCACGGGCAGGCTACCCGTTCCAGCAGGTCGAGTACAAGGTACAGGCCCATCCCCAGGGCCGCCATGGCCAGCACGCCGGCAAACACGTCGTCCCACCCCAGCCTGGTCCAGGCCAGCATGATGAAGTAGCCGATCCCGCTCTGGGAAGCCCACGTTTCCGCCAGGAAGAGTACGGCGATGGCGGTGCCCAGCCCCACCCGCAGGGACGTGAAGACGGCGGGCAGCACCGCCGGCCATACCACATGCCGGTACACATCCAGCGCGGACGCCCCCAGGGAGCGCATGGAATGCAGAAACTGAGGGGACAGGCACCGGGAGGCGTCGCGCGTACCCACCAGCACCTGAAAGAACACCACCAGCCACACCATGAAGATGCGGGCGGCATCCCCCAAGCCCAGTACCGCCATCACGACCGGGAGGAAGACGCTCTTGGGGACCGGATACGTCAGGTAGATGGCGGGTCCCGCCAGGCGGTCGGCGGCGCGCGCCTGACCGAGCACCAGCCCCAGGGGGACAGCAGTGACTGCGGCCAGGGAGAGACTGGCCACCACCCGCCACGTGGATACCGCGGTGTGGTACCCAAGGCCCTGCCCCCAGGAGCGCACCAGGGCACCCACGGCCGCTACCGGAGTAGGCAGAGCCGGGAGGGCGAGCACCGCGCTCATCACCCACCAGGTCCCCAGGAGGAACGCCAGGACGAACAGGTAGGGGAATATCCTGCGCTCACCCAACCGCGACCCTCCCCCGGTTGACGCGACGCCCTCATTCCCGCGGGCAAGATCAGGCACTGCGGGCCACCGTCCCCGGACGGCACATCTCCCGCAGCCTGGTACACAGGGCCAGGAACTGCGGCGATGCCCGGTAGCCGGGCTGCAGCGCGCCCGGGTTGCTCACCTGATGGGTGATCCGGCCGGGCCCCATCACCAGTACCTTCTGCCCCAGGAACGCAGCCTCGGCGATGTCGTGGGTCACCAGCACGGCCGTGATCTCTCCCCGCCGGAATACCTCTGCTACCAGTTCCTGCATACCCTCCCGGGTGAGGGCATCCAGGGACGAAAACGGCTCGTCCATGAGCAGGAGGTCCGGCTGCAACGCCAGGGCACGGGCGATGGCCACCCGCTGCCGCTGTCCCCCGCTGAGCTGCGCGGGAAACCGGTCCCGCAGTTCCCACAGGCCCAGTTCCCGCAGCAGCCTTTCCACCAGCGGGCGCTCCGCCGGCAGCCGTCCCCGGATCTGCAGCCCCAGAGCGGCGTTGGCCCACACTGTCTTCCAGGGGAAGAGGCCGTAGTCCTGCAGGATGAGGGCCGTCCGTTCGCGGGGACCCCGCACCGGCTGGCCGTCCACCCGCGCTTCGCCGAAGCGGGGAGGGAGGAGCCCCGCCAGGACGTGCAGCAGGGTGGTCTTGCCGCAACCGGAGGGACCGATGATGGCACAGGTACTCCCCCGGGGGATGGAAAAGGACACGCCCGCCAGCGCCACCACGGGCGGTCGCCCCGGATATTCCACGTGGAGATCCCTGACCTCGATCACTTGGCCGCCTCCGCCGCAAAGCGCCCGTCGATCAGATCCTCGTAACGCAGGGGCTGCTTGAGAAGGCCCTTCTCCCCCAGCCAGTTGAGGGCGTCTTCCACCTGCGTGCGGGTGGGCAGCACCAGACCGGGGAAGTTCAGGGTGCGGTACCAGTCCAGCACTTCCTTGGGGACACCGGCCTTCTCGGTGAGCAAATTGGAGAAAGCCATGGGGTCGGCGTTGATGTCTGCCACGGCACGGGCATATGCCCGCATCGCCTTCTTCACCTGCTCCGCCTTCTCCTCGAGCACGCTGCTCCGGAAAAGGACCACGGCCTGCGAGATGTTGTCGGCGGTGTCATCGACGACCAGGTGAGCCCCCCGCTTCTCCGCCAGGGCGGCAAAGGGATCGGGGAGGGCCGCCGCCGGCACCTTCCCCGCCATGAGCAGTTCGAAGCGCACCGGGATCTTGGCCACCGCCATGGTCTTGATCTCGTCCGCCCGGAAACCGCGGTTCCGGAGGAGCCGGGTGACCGTGTACTCGATCAGGGAGTTGGGGGAGACGGCGATCTCCTTGCCCCGGAGGTCGTCCACGGTGAGGGTGGTCCCGGGCGGGCTGAGGATGGCGATCCGCCCCTCCGTCCCTTTCGCCCCCAGGGTGAGGCTGACCACGCCCACCCGCGTTCCGCCCGCGTGGAGCAGGGCCACCGCGACCAGGTCCGCCACTGCCCCGTCGATTTCTCCTGCCGTGAGTGCGGCATCGCGTTCCGCAGCGCTGGCGAACGTCTTCAGGTTCACCGTCACGCCTTCCTGTTTGAAGTAGCCCTGACGCTCGGCCACCCAGAACGGCAGAGTGTCCTCGATGGGAATGAGTCCCAGGGTGAGGGCGGGCGGGGCGGGTGGACGTGCACATCCCGCCAGCGTGGCGCCCACAAGCGCCACCAAACATGCCCCCAAGACACACAACCGCGCGCTCACGCCCCTCACGCGCCTCACGTTGCCCACACTACTCGCACCGCTCATTGCGCCTCGTCCTCCCTCATCCTCGTCCCAGCTCGGCTTCCCTCAGCCGAGCACCGCGGACAGGGCCGTGGTAATGAAGAAGACCACGCTTATGACACCGTTCAGATCGAAAAACGCCCGGTTCAGACGGGAAAGGTCGGCGACCGACAGGATGCTGTGCTCGTACACCAGAAGGCCGGCCATGATCAGCAGTCCCAGGGCGTACCAGAATCCCGCTCCCAGCACAGGCATCACCCCCAACAGGCACAACCAGGCCACCGCGTGCACCACCACCGACCACCGCAACGCGTTCCTGACGCCGAAACGGACCGGTATGGAACGCACACCGTGCGCCCGGTCGAAATCCACGTCCGCCAGGGCGTACAGGATGTCAAAACCCGCCACCCACAACCCCGCCCCCACTCCCAAAAGGAGGGCAGCCGGATGGGCGCGGCCGGTGACCGCAATCCATCCCCCGAAGGGGGCCGCGAACTCTGCCAGGCCCAGCACGAAGTGACATCCCCAGGTTAAGCGCTTGGTGTACGGGTACACCACCAGCACCACCAGGGCAACGGGGAAAAGCTTCAGGCACAGGGGATTCAGCATCGCCGCCGCCAGGGCCAGGAGACCAAGGGACACCGTTACGAGGGCCACTACCTCGCCCGGCTTGACCAGCCCGCGGGGAAGGTGCCAGTGAGATGTGCGCGGATTCAAGGCATCCAGGGCGCGATCCACCAGCCGGTTCAGGCCCATGGCCGCCGTGCGCGCCCCCACCATGGCCACCGTCACCCAGAAGAAGTCGTGGAAGCTGGGCCAGCCCCGGGAGGCAAGGAATGTGGCGGCATACGCAAAGGGCAGGGCGAACACGGTGTGCTCCCAGCGCACCAGCTCGGCAAGGTGCACCAGCTTACGCACCAGGCCGCGCCAGGCAGAAGAAGTAGCGCTGCTAGCGGGAGCCAAGGCCGTACTCCTCCCAACGCCGGTCCACCAGTTCCCGGATCTCGGGGCTCATCTCGGCCCGGGCCGGCCAGGGACGGACCTGCCCTTCGCCGGGCCACTTGCGGGTGGCGTCTATGCCCATCTTGGTCCCGTATGCCGGGTACGGGGCGGCGTGATCCAGGGCGTCCACCGGTCCCCACACCACGGTCACGTCCCGGCCGGGGTCCACACTGGTACCCACCACCCAGGTCACCTGGCGGTAGTCGTGGACGTCCACATCCTCGTCCACCACCACCACCACTTTGGTGAGGGCCAGCAGCCCCAGCCCCCACAGCGCCGACATCACCTGGCGGGCGTGGCCGGGGTACCGCTTCCTGATAGACACGATGGCCAGATTGTGGAACACCCCTTCCACCGGCAGGTCCAGATCCACCAGGTCCGGGACCAGCAGGCGGAGCAGCGGCATGAAGATACGTTCGGTGGCCTTGCCCAACCAGGCGTCCTCCATGGGAGGGGGGCCCACCACCGTGGCCGGATACACCGGGTTGCAACGGCGCGTCAGGGCCGTGAGGTGAAACACCGGGTAGGGCTCCGGGGGCGAGTAGTACCCGGTGTGATCCCCGAAGGGCCCCTCCACCCTCTCTTCCCCCACCTCCACGTAACCTTCCAGGACGAACTCCGCTTCCGCCGGTACTTCCAGGTCCACGGTGACTGCCCTCACCAGTTCCACGGGGGCCTGGCGGAGGAAGCCAGCGAAGAGAAACTCGTCAAGCCCGGCGGGCAAAGGGGCCGTTGCTGCGTAAATGGTGGCAGGATCGCCCCCCAGGGCCACGGCCACGGGCAGCCTCTCCCCGGGCGACAGCGCTCGGGCGTGGCGGGCACCGTCCTTGTGCACGTGCCAGTGCATGCCCAGGGTGCGATCGTCGTGAACCTGCATCCGGTACATGCCCACGTTGGTCTTGCCGCTCACCGGGTCGCGCGTTATCACCAGGGGCAGGGTGAGGAAACGCCCCCCGTCACCCGGCCAGCACTGCAACACCGGCAGCTTCTCCAGAGACGGGCTCTCCTCCACCACTTCCTGGCAGGGTGCCCGGGTTACCCGGCGGGGGAAGAAAGAGGCCACCTGGGCCAGCCGCGGGAGAGCCCGCATCCTGTCCCCCCAGCTTTCCAGACGGGGCAAATCCAGCCACGATGCCAGACGCCGCCCGATTTCGTCGGGGTCGTCACCCAGGGCCAGCCTCACTCGCGACGGGGTCCCGAAGAGGTTCATGGCCACGGGGTAGGGCGACCCCCTGGCCTTTTCGAAAAGGACGGCCGGACCTCCCCGGCGCACCAGACGGGCGGCCACTTCCGCCATCTCCAGCACGGGGTCGACCTCCACCTTCACCCGGCGGAGTTCCCCCCTTCTCTCCAGCTCAGCCAGATACTCACCCAGGTTCCGGTACGCCACCGCCCCACCTCACCTCCCCCGCCGGCGGGACGCCTGCGCTGGGCCGGCATGGCCGGCCGCCGCAGAACCCGCGCCGATGCCCCGCAGGTTGTAAGCGACCAGGGCGGGAAGAGCCTCCTCCAGGTCGGGGACGTCACCCCGCACCCACGCCAGCAGTATCTCGGCGAAAGAGCCCACCCAGGCCCATGCCGCCACACGGGTATCAAGGGGCGGGATGAGCCCGGCGGCACATGCTTCCTCGAGATCCTGGGCCACGTACGCCGCAAACAGCCGATGGAGTTCGGCCAGCCTCTCCTCGCAGGATGGCAGTGCCCCGGGCGCCTGCAGAAGGGCGACTCGGGCCAGGTCCCGGTGGGCCGAAAAAGACCGCACAGCCCCCTCAAGGGACGCAGCCAGCTTGGCCACCACGTCGGGCCGGCCCTGGCGGGCCTGCACGATGCCCTCCAGCACGGCCCTGGTCCCCCGGTCGATGAGGGCCAGAAAAAGTTCCTCTTTGCTGGGGAAGTACAGGTACACCGTGCCTGTGGCAACGCCGGCCTCCTGCGCCACGTCTTTAACGGTGGTGGCAGCGTAACCCCGGGCCGCGAAAACCCGCTCCGCGGCATCCAGGATCATCGTTTCCTTCTCCAGCCGCTTCTCTGCTTCCATCTACCGCCCCGCCCCATACCCGCCGCTGCCGCTCCCTGCACCGCGCGGCTGAATGACGGTTCATTCAGTCCCAAGGCTACCACCTCAGCCTTCAGCAGTCAAGACCGTCCCTCGAAACTCAACAATAACTACGGCTACCTGTGGCACTGCTGAGACGCCGGGCGTACACCTCTCCCGACGGTTTGCGCCGGGGGATCGCACCCCGGAAGCGGGGAAAGACCATCTCCGGGCGGGCCGTGCGGCCTTACGGCAACCGGTGCCGGCCTCCGAGGTGACGAAAATCTGTCCGCTACACGAAAGATGCTACTCAACCGGCGCAGGATTCGCCGGGCGCAATACAGAATCAAGACTCGGCGACCGATCCTTCCCCTGGAGCACACCCTTGAAAGAGGTCGGTGCGGAACAGTGGCCGGTCCGTTCTTTCTTTGCCCTGCTCAGCCGGGCGGGGCTGGAAGGGGTCCGCATGCATGCCTGGGGATACTGCCGGGCGCCCGACGACGCCCGGCTGCCCCCGCCGGAGAGGGTCCGTCTGCGTGAACAGCAGTACCGGGTTGCACGGGAGCAACTGGAGTCCTTGCGGAAAAGCGGAGAGGCCGAAGTCCTGTTTCAGCACGGACTCACTCCGGGCGAACTCGAGGAACTGATCCAGTTGTGCGAGGCCCGCTTCCGGTGGAGTCTGGAACACCCCCTCTACGACTGGGAGGCGGGCCTGTCAGTAGTGGTCGCGGGGCAAAAGCCCCGGAGACGGTGAGGTGACCAGAGTGGCCGAGGCCCTGTTGTTCGACATCTTCACCTGCGCGGAAGAAGAGCGGTTTCTGTTCGAGGGGCTGGAGTATCCGTGGCAGGCCCTTCCCCTGCTGGCCGAGCGCCTGCGCGGGCGGCTTCCCCCCGGCATAGAAGTGGGAGAGGGGGTCTCCCTGGAAGGGGTTTTCTTCGATTCACCCCAGCTCTTCATCGCGCCGGGGGCGGTCATCGAGCCCACCGTGGTGATCACGGGGGGACCGGTGTTTGTGGGGCCGGGGGCGCACCTGGCGGCGGGGGCGTACATCCGCGGACCCGCCTACCTGGGGGCCCGGTCGACCGTGGGCCACGCCTCCGAGGTGAAGAACTCCATCCTGCTCCGCGGGGCGTGTGCCCCCCACTTCAACTACGTGGGGGATTCCATCCTGGGTCCGGGCGTCAATCTGGGTGCCGGAGTAAAGCTGGGCAACCTGCGGCTGGATCGGGGTCCCGTGAGCGTCCTCTGGCGCGGGACGCACGTCGAGACCGGCCTCAGGAAGCTGGGTGCCCTCATCGGGGACGGGTGCAGCCTGGGATGCAATGCCGTGTGCAACCCCGGCACCGTCCTCTACCCCGGGGTGCACGTGCTGCCCTGCGCGGTGGTGGGAGGCACCCACGTGCGGGGGAAGGTGGGACGTCCCGCTTCGGTCAGCAGGGGGAGGGGGGATAAGGGTTGACCCTGCAACCGTGGCAGTGGTGGCTGGTGGGAGCTGTCGTCCTGGCCGTGGTGGAGATGGTGACGGCCGGGTTCTTCGTCATCTGGTTCGCCATCGGCTGCCTGGCGGCCATGGTGGCGAGCTGGTTGGGAGCAGGGGTCATCGGGCAGGGTCTCAGCTTCGTGGTGGTCTCCGGGCTGCTGGTGGTCATGACGCGGCCGGTGGTCCAGCGACTGGTCTTCAGGCGGGGAGGCGAGGCGCGCACGGCGGTGGATGCCCTGCCCGGCCGGGTGGGCACGGTGACGGCACCGGTGGCGCCCCTCTCGCCCGGCCTGGTCCGCGTGGGCGGGGAGGTCTGGACTGCCGTGCCGGCGGGGGAGGCGGAAATCCCCGCGGGCACCAGGGTGCGGGTGACCCGCGTGGAGGGCGTTAAGTTGGTGGTAGAACCGGTGGCCGGGCCGGACGCCGGGCCGGGTGCCGACAAGCCGCCGAGGGGGGAGTGAGGGACATGCCGGGAGCCCTGGGAGCGATCGTCCTGCTGGTGGTGCTGGCCCTGTTCGTGGTGGCGGTCGCGCTCTCGTCCATCCGTATCGTCCAGCAGAGCACGGTGGGCATCATCGAGCGGCTGGGGCGTTTTCACGCCGTCGCTCAGCGAGGAGTTAACTTCCTGATCCCGTTCATCGACCGCATGCGGGCGGTGATCGACCTGCGGGAGCAGGTGGCAGATTACCCCCCGCAGCCCGTAATCACCCGCGACAACGTAACCATGCAGATCGATACCGTCGTGTACTTCCAGGTTACCGACCCGGTCAAGTACACCTACGAGATCGCCAACCCGCGCGTGGCCATCGAGTACCTTACCGCCACCACCCTGCGCAACATCATCGGGGAGATGGACCTCGACCAGACCCTCACCTCCCGGGACATCATCAACGCCAAGCTGCGCACCATCCTGGACGAGGCCACCGACAAGTGGGGTATCAAGGTCACCCGCGTCGAACTCAAGAACATCACCCCGCCCAAGGACATCCAGGACGCCATGGAGCGGCAGATGCGGGCCGAACGGGAACGCCGGGAAGTGGTGACCAAGGCCGAGGGCGAGAAGACGGCGGCCATTTTGCGGGCGGAGGGCGTGCGGGAAGCGGCCATCCGCCAGGCCGAGGGCGAGAAGCAAGCGCGCATCCTGCAGGCGGAAGGAGAAGCCCAGGCCATCCTGACCGTGCAGCAGGCGCGGGCGGAGGGATTGCGGCTGGTGCTCACCGCCATGCGGGAATCCGAACCCAATCCGGCGGTGGTGGCCCTGCGCTCCCTGGAAGCCATGGAGAAGATGGCTGAAGACCCCGCGGCCAAGATCATCATCCCGGCGGAGGCGGCTGCCCTGCTGGGTGCCCTGGCCGGAGGCCGCGAACTGATCGTGGATGCCGCCCGGCGGGCCACCGGTGGCGACCGCTCTTGAGCGCGCCCCTCCCCCTCGTATACTACACCTGCAGTTACGTGCCCCCGGAAGCGATCTGGGCAGCCGGCTGTCAGCCGGTGAGGCTGCTGCCATCCCATCCCGCCCCGGGCGAGTGCGACGCCTTCCTCCCCCGGGATTTCTGCGCTTACGTCAGGGCTGCCTTCTGGGATCTGTACCGTCGCACCCCGCAGGCAGCGGCGGCGGTGGTGCTCACCACCTGCTGCGACCCCATGCGCCGCCTAGCCGACGTCCTCCGTCACCATTTGCCCCACCTGCCCGCCTTCCTGGTCGACCTGCCCAGGGAACGGGGGAACCCGGGAGAGGAGCGGTTGGCCGGGGAACTGGACAAGCTGTACCTGGGGCTGCGTGCCCTTCCAGGGGCCTGCCCTCCGTCGGGGGGGCTGGCGGGAGCCAGCCGCCTGTTCGCAGAAATGCGCAGCCTGCTCAGCCGGACCAGCCAGTTTATGAGCGGCCCGGCATTTCACCGCCTGGTACGCCAGGTGTTCACCTCTGATCCGCGCGATGCCCTCGACTTCCTGCGTTCGCTGGCGGCGCCCGTCCCCGCCGGCGGTGTCACCACCGAAAGGCCAGTGGTGCACACGGGACCCCGCCCGGCGGTGATGAGGGGTGGTGCCGCGGCCCCGGGGAGGAGCGGCGAGCCGGGAGTTATGGTAATCACCTCCCACCCCGTGGACCCCGGAGTACTGGAAGTCATGGAGCAGGCGGGAGCCCGGGTGGTAGCCGAGGATTCCTGCCTGGGCGAGCGCATCCTCGCCATCCCTCCCGGGGGTGGCGACTGGGGGCAACTGGCCCGTGCTTACCTGGAACGGCCCCCCTGCCCCCGCATGGAGCTTCCCGAAGAAAGGCTGGCCTACCTGGAGGAGCTGGCCCGCCGGCGGGGGGCTCAGGGGATCGTCTTCCTGGCCTTGAAGTTCTGCGACAACCTGGGTTACGATTTCCCCTGGATATCGAGGGGATCATCCTTACCGGTCCTCTTTCTGGAGGCGGAGTACCGCGCCTCCGCCTCGGGACAACTGCTGACCAGGGTGCAGGCCTTCGCGGAGACTCTCCCCGCCCGTGCAGGCGGAAGGCTACCGGGGTGACCCACCTTGGCCTTGCTATCCCCACGGGCCCGCAGGGACGCCCTGCGTTATGCCCTATCGCACTCCTGGGTTCTGGCCCTGGCCAGGACCTGGCTGACGCTGTCACGGCGGCCCGAGACGGAAAGCTACGTGACCGAAGCCGTGCGCTGGGGATTGGGCGAACTGGCCGACGCCGCCGCCCGCCGGCGGCCGGTGGTGTGGTGCAACGTGGCCCTGCCCAGCGAATTCGTGTACGGGATGGGAGCCATCCCCGTGATGCCCGAGATGGCCGCGGGATTCGCCGCCGCCTGGCGCGGTTCCCAGGACCTCATCGTACGGGCAGACGGCCAGGGCTTTCCCTCCGACCTGTGCAGCTTCCACCGCTGTGCCCTGGGCCTGGCGCTGGAAGGATGGCTCCCCCGCCCGGATGCCGTGGTGGCCACCTCCCTGTTCTGCGATGGCGCCAAGAAGTTCCTCCAGCACTGCAGCCGATTCTTCGGCGTGCCTTACTACCTCATCGACGTGCCCTACGAGGACGGGCCGGATGCCGTGGTCCGGGTGACACGCCGCCTGCAGGAGGTGGCAGCCGGCCTGGAAGCGGGCGGGCGGGGATTTGACGCCCGTCACCTTCCCCATACCCTGGAATTGTCGAATGAGGCCCGGCGGCATTACCTGAAGGTGATGCGTCTCCGGCGCCACCGCCCCGCCCCCTGGCGGGGTAGCGAGGCGCTCTCCTACGCTTCGGCGTTCTTCATGGCATTCGGCTCCCGGGGCGGCGTGCACATCTACCGGGCCCTGGCGCAGGCCCTGGCCGCCCGCCTGCGCAGCGGCCGCTTTGCGGTCCCTCGGGAAAGGTGGCGTCTCTTGTGGCTCCACTTCCGGCCCTTCTACCCCGGCACTCTGATCCCGTTCCTGGAACTGGAACAGGGAGCGGTCATTGCCGCCGAAGAAATGAGCTACCTGTGGTGGGACGAACTTGACCCTTCCCGCCCCTGGGAATCCCTGGCCCGCAAGATGACATCCCACTTCATGTGGGGATCGGTCCAGCGGCGCCTCGAGGTTATGCTCCACCTGGCCCGCGATTACGCGGTGGACGGCATCGTCCACTACTCCCATTGGGGGTGCCGGCAGTCAACCGGAGCGGTGAACCTGCTCCGCCAGGAGAGTATAAGAGCGGGCATCCCATTCCTCAACCTGGACGGCGACTGCATCGACCCCCGCAACGGGCGAGAGGAGCAGGCACGCACCCGCCTGGAGGCTTTCCTGGAAAGCATCCCGGAAAGGAGAGATAGCGTTGCCGCTGGTAGCGGGGATTGACGTGGGTTCCCTCACCACCAAGGCTGTCATCCTGGACGGAGACCGGGTGGCCGCCTGGTCCCTCCGCCCCACCGGTGCTTTCAGCCAGCAGAGCGCCCGGGCAGCCCTGGAGGAGGCCCTGACCTCCTGCGGTGGGACATTCTCCGACCTGGCCGCCATCGTGGCCACCGGTTACGGCCGCATCAGCGTCCCCTTCCCCGCCCGCCGGGTTACGGAGATCACCTGCCACGCCCGCGGAGCCTGGGCGGAGTTCCCCGGCACCCGCACGGTAATAGACGTGGGCGGACAGGATAGCAAGGTGATCCGGGTGGACGGCCAAGGGCGGGTAACCGACTTCGCCATGAACGACAAGTGCGCCGCCGGCACCGGCCGCTTCCTGGAGGTGATGGCGCGCGCTCTGGAAATCGACCTGGAGGAAATGGCACGCCTGTCGCTGGCAGCCCGCAACCGGGCCACGGTGTCGTCGACGTGCACCGTTTTCGCCGAGTCCGAAGTGATATCGCTGATCGCCCAGGGCCGCCCCCGGGACGAGATCGTGCGGGGACTGCACGAGGCCATATGCGATCGCCTGCAGGGGCTGGTGGCCCGCGTGGGGGCAGAACCGGAGATAACCATGACGGGCGGCGTAGCGCTCAACCGGGGCCTGCTGGCCGTCCTGCAGGAACGCCTGGGGCACCGGATCAACGTGCCCCGCCATCCCCAGCTGCAGGGGGCATACGGAGCCGCCCTCATCGCCGCCGAGCAGGCCCCCTGACCTGCCAGCATGGACCTCCCGTGGGGAGGGCATATTCCTTCCCGAGGTTAAATTTAGCTCTCCATTGCGGGAGGAAGCAGCCTTGGGCTTGCGCCTGCTGGCGCCGATCCTGGCAGCAATCTTGCTGATCGGCGGCTGGGCAACGGATCTCGCCGCTCCCGACGCAGCCCCCCGTCCTGCTGGGGCGGATGCGGGTACCCCACTCCCTGGCCCCGATGCAGAGCCCCATAAAGTTGCGACCCGGCCCGCTTTCCCCCCGCCTGTCACCCGGGTACCTGTACCTACCCCGGGCACCGACCCCAACCGGTCAGGATGCACCTGCCTGGCTCAGGATCGTGCCTTGCGGCGCCAGGAGCCGGAACTCGCCGGTCCCGACGTCAACGAAGTTCAGGAAATCCTGCGGGAGCTGGGTTACCTGGCCGAACTCACGGGTAGATACGACTCCGCCACCGAGGAAGCGGTGAAGAGGTTCCAGCACGACCGCGGCCTGGAGGTAGACGGCATCGTGGGCCCCACCACCTGGCTGGCGCTGCTCACCTCTGTGCCGGGCAGAATGCTCATCCCCGAACTGCTAGAGATACCGCCCCTCGACGAACTGCCGGCGGAATTCATCGTAGTGGACACGGGACTGCGCACCCTGACCCTGTACCGGAAAGGCCACCTTTTCCGGCGCTACGGGGTCGCCATCGGAAAGGCCGATTCCCCCACCCCCCTGGGCCAGTGGAAGGTGGTGCACAAGGCGAGGCACTGGGGAGGGGCATTTGGTAGCCGCTGGTTGGGCCTGGACATCCCGTGGGGGACCTACGGCATCCATGGTACCAACCGGCCCGACCTGATTGGCGCCGAGGTATCGGAGGGCTGCATAAGGATGCAGAACTGGGCGGTGGAAGAACTCTACGAACTGGTGCCCGAAGGCACCCCGGTGTACATAGTCGGACCCGTGCCCGTGCGCGATGCCATATACCGGGGCGAGGCCGGCACCGACGTGATGGAAGTGCAGAGGTCCCTGGCCGCCCTGGGGCTATACGGCGGCAACATCGACGGCTGGTTCGGCCCCGCCACTGCCGACGCGCTGCGCGTGTTCCAGGAGCGCCTGGGCATAGACGAAGGGGGACGGGTGGGACCCCGCACCCTGGAGGCCCTGGGCCTCCGCTAGCGGTTTCCGCCTGCAGCCAATCGGGCCCCCAAACCGGCCCGTTTTTGCCCCCAGACTCTTTTTCAGACCTACAGGCTGGCGCAGGAGCAGGAGCGTCCAGGGCGAACTTATCCGGTGATGATGAAGAAGCGGAGCACCCGCGCCACCGGATACACCATGGCCGCCCTGGCTGCCTCCCTCTGGGGAAGCCTGGGGATACTGGGCACCATCCTGGGCGGTTACGGGTTGTCGCCCCTGCAGGTGGCGACCCTGCGGGCGGGAATGGCGTTCCTCCTGCTCGGCCTCGCTCTCGCCCTGGGAGGGCGCCAGAACTTCAGGGTCGGGGCGATCGACCTCGCGTTTTATGCACTGTACGGCCTGGTGAGCGTGGCTGCTTTCTACGTAGTGTATATGATGGCCATCATGCGCACCGGGGTGGGGACGGCGGCCATGCTGCTCTACACGGCACCGGCCTACGTGGTCATCCTGGCCGCCCTGCTCTGGGGCGAACCCCTGACCCGGACGAAATGGCTGTCTCTCGTCCTGGCCGTGGCCGGATGCGCCCTGGTGGTGGGAACGCCGGCTCCGGGACGGGAGGCACCCCTCACCTTCGAGCCCGTGGGGGTGATGGCCGGTCTGGCCTCCGGGCTCACGTACGCGCTCTTCACGGTGTTCGGCCATTATTCGCTGGCGCGCCACTCGGCCTGGACCACGCTGTTCTACGCCCTGGGGTGGGGCTCATTGTTCCTGGCCCTGTCATGCTGGTACGCAGCTCCCTACCCCCGCCTGCCCCTGCGGGCCTGGGCGTGGGTGCTGGCCCTCGCCATCGGTCCCACTCTCCTGGCCTACTACCTCTACCTGCAAGCCCTCCTGCGCGTGGAGGCGGGCCGGGCCAGCATCGTGTGCACGGTGGAGCCGCTGGTGGCATGCCTGCTCGCATTTCTCATCCTGGGGGAAACCATGACCCTGCTTCAGGGGGCAGGCGGTTTACTCCTGCTCACAGGCGTGGCCCTGATCCAGCGGGAAAGGACGGAGGACAACGCACTTGCCGGGGACGAATCAGGAATTCCTGGCCGCCAACCGGGTTGACCAGGCACTGTTACGCTACTACGCCCTGTTTCACCCCCGGGAACTCACCCGGGTATGCCGCCTGAACGGGCGCACGGGAAGGGGCCTGGTGGTGGTGGCCAACGCCGGATTCAACGATGTCAGGCTGGTCACCCTGGCCAGTTCGGACGCCGCCGCCGCCCGCTGCCTGCTGTACGGCTGTCTGGAGCCGGCGAACCGCTACTTTTTTGTTGCCGAACTGCGGTATGCGCGCTGGCTGCAGCGTTTCCTGCAGCACCGGAGCGAAGAGACCATTAATGTGGTGGCCATCACCGACCGCTCCAGCTTCCGCCCCTTCCCGGGACCCGAGCCGGGCCCCCAGCGTTACCGGGCGAGCCGGGCGGGAGGACTTCTCCCCTATTTCGGCTATCGCTACACCAGGGGAGGCGAACCTGTCTCCCAGGCCTTCGTGATCTGGCAGTCGGACCGGTTTGCCGAGATCGGCGTCTTCACCAGGGACGATGTCCGGGGCCGCGGTTACGCACGCGCGGTGGTCTCTGCCCTCACCGGAGAACTCCTGGACCGCGGCATCACACCGCTGTATGTTTACGACCCTGCCAACGTGGCCTCGCACCGGGTCTGCGTCGCCCTGGGATATTACCCCGCGGGCAGGGAGTTCTCGTGCTACGCCAGCCTGCCACCCCTCACACCTTGCCGCCGTGCGCTCTTATGATGCGGACGGCAGCCTGGACCCGGTCTTCGGGCACCTCCGGTATCACCAGCACGAAGGCCGCTCCCCCCGCCAGCTCCGCACCCGCCATCCCGCTGTAACCGGGATCGGCCGCCGCCAGGGCCCGGTCGATGCGGTCCTCCAGGCCGGTATGGCTGAGGGGAAACGGCCTCTGGATATTCCTGAGTCCTTCCGCTACCGGGGCCGGGTAGCGGCTTATACGCTCCACCTCCATGTCGCCCAGCCCCAGGTGCTGCAGCTCTTCGGCCGCTCGGGTAGCTGCCTCATCGGAGGCAAAGTAAGCCAGGATAGATCGCAAAGGGTCACCCCCGGCTTATGTTGCCCCCAGTGCCTCCATGACCAGTCGCGGTACTTCCCAGGGGAGGGAGGCCACCCGTGCGCCCCCCGCCTGCAGGGCCGCCACCTTGCCCTCGAATGTGCCCCTGCCCCGTTCGATGATGGCACCGGCATGGCCCATGCGCTTGCCGGGGGGAGCAGACTTGCCCGCCAGGTAGGCCACCACCGGCTTCTGCATGGTCTTGATGTACTCCGCCGCCTCTTCCTCGGCGGTCCCCCCGATCTCCCCCACCAGGACCACCGCCCTGGTATCAGGATCCTGGGAGAACTGCTTGAGCAGGTCCACGAAGCAAAGCCCCACCACCCGGTCCCCGCCCATCCCCACCACCGTGGACTGGCCGAGGCCGGTGGCGGTGAGGGCAGCCGCCACCTCGTACGACAGGGTGCCGCTACGCGCAGCTATCCCCACCGGCCCGGGGGTGTAGATGTTGCCCGGCATGATCCCCAGCTTGGTCTTGCCGGGAGAGATGACGCCGAAGGTGTTGGGCCCCACCACGGTGACCCCGCGGGCGGCAGCCAGGGCCATGATCTCCATGGCGTCGTGTACGGGAATGTGTTCGGTGATGATCACCAGCAGCTTGATCCCGGCGTCCACGGCCTCGAAGGCGGCATCTTTGGCAAAGGGGGCCGGCACGAAGATAACGGAGGCGGTGGGGCCGTGGCGGGCCACCGCCTCCTCCACCGTGTCGTAAACCGGCACCCCGTGCACTTCCTGTCCACCTTTGCCGGGGGAGGTTCCCGCCACCACGCGGGTACCGTAGTCCAGCATCTGCCGGGTATGGAACGCCCCCTGGTTCCCCGTGATGCCCTGCACCAGCACCCTGGTCTTTTCGTCCACCAAGATAGCCATCTTGCGACCTCCGTCAGGGCTTCAGGCCCACGGCCGCGCGGGCCAGCTTGCGCTTGAGCGCCTGGATCGACCACGTGATGTTGATGTCCTTGGGGCAAGCCTCCGCGCAGTTGAACACGGTGTGACACCGCCACACCCCGTCTTCCCCTGCCACCAGCTTGAGGCGCTCGCGCCCACCCTTGTCCCGGGTGTCCGCCGCAAACCGGTAGGCCTTTAGCAGCGCCGCGGGACCCAGGTAACCCGGGTTCGTCCACACCATGGGACACGAGGAATAGCAGCACGCGCACAGGATGCAGTTCAGCATCTCATCTATGGCCTGCCGGTCCCGGTGACTCTGGTATAACTCCCGGTCACCCAGGCCCTCCGCGATCAGGTACGGACGGATGGCCCGGTACTTCTCCCAGAACCCGCTCATGTCCACCACCAGGTCCTTGATGATGGGCAGATGGGGCAGGGGATGCACCACCACTTCATCAGCTCGCAGGTCCTTCACCTGCGTCTTGCATGCCAGCCGGTGCTTGCCGTTCACGAACATGGCGCACGCCCCGCAAATTGCCTCCCGGCAGGCATACCGGAAGGAAAGCGAACCATCGGCGTTGTCCACGATCCACAGGAGCGCCTCAAGCAGAGTCGTCCCTTCCCCAACCGGCACCTCGTAGGTGGAGTAGCGGGGCTCCTTGTCTACCTCGGGATCAAAGCGAAATACCGTGAACTTCAACCACTCCACCCCCTCAGTACTTGCGCGCCTCTGGCTGCCACTTCGTGATCACCACCGGCTTGTACTCCAGCCGGGGGCCATCCGGAGTCCAGCGCGCCACCGTGTGCTTGAGCCAGTTGGCATCATCACGCTGGGGATAGTCCCGCCGGAAATGAGAGCCCCGGCTCTCGGGGCGGGTCAGCGCACCCAGCGCAATCACTTCCGCCAGCTCCAGCATGGCGGGAAGCTCAAGCGCCGAGATCAGCTCCAGATTGTAACGACGGCCGCGGGCATCCACCCGGGCTCGCTTCACCCGCTCCTTCAGCTCCCGGATCTTCTCCACCGCCTCCCGCATGGGACCCTCCTCGCGGAATATCCCCACCTTCTCGAACATCACCTGCTTCATCTCTTCCCGGATCACGGCCGTCCTTTCACCATCTTGCCGGGAAATAAGCTCCCCGATGCGCGCCTCCACCTCGCCCACGGCAGTATCAAGTGCACTGCCATCGGGCCCCGTCTTTTCCAGCCCCCGCACGTATCGCACCGCCGCCGCTCCCGCCAACTGCCCGAACACCACCGTCTCAAGCAGCGAGTTGCCACCCAGACGGTTGGCCCCGTGCACGCTCACACAGGCGCACTCGCCCGCAGCAAACAGGCCGGGAAGCTCGGAGGCACCGTCTTTGTCCACGTCCAGACCGCCCATGGTGTAATGCTGCGCGGGCTGAATGGGAATGGGCTTTTCGATGGGGTCCACGCCCGCAAAGTACATGGCTATCTCCCGGATGGCAGGAAGCCGCTCCTTGATCTTCTCCGCCCCCAGATGCCTGAGGTCAAGGTGCACGTAGGCGTTCTCAAACCCACGCCCCTCGTCGATCTCGGTCTGGATGGACCGCGCCACGATGTCCCGCGGCCCCAACTCCATGGCCTTGGGCGCATATCGCGCCATGAAACGCTCCCCGTCCCGGTTGAGAAGATAGCCACCTTCACCACGGGCAGCCTCGGAAATGAGCACGTTGTTGGGATAAAGGGAAGTGGGGTGAAACTGCACGAACTCCATGTCCTTCAGGGGCACACCCCGCATATAGCAGAACGCCGCCGCGCTCCCCGTGTTGATGTGGGAGTTGGTGGATCGCGCGTAAATCCTGCCCGCACCGCCCGTGGCCATGACCACCGCTTCCGCACCGAACGCCTCCACTCGACCGCTTACCATGTCCATGGCCACCACCCCCCGGCAGCGACCACCGGACACGATCAGGTCCAGCATCAGCCACTCCTCGTATACCCTGATCCCCCGTTTCACCACCTGCTCGTACAGGGTGTGGAGCATGGCATGACCGGTGCGATCGGCCGCATAGCAGGTGCGCGGGAAACCAGCCCCACCGAAGGGACGCTGGGCAATCTTCCCCTCCGGGGTGCGGGAAAAAGGACAACCCCAGTTCTCAATCTCATAGATCCGCTCCGGAGCCAGACGGGTCATCAACTCAGCCGCGTCCTGGTCCGCCAGGTAGTCGGCTCCTTTGACCGTGTCAAAAGCATGCCGCTCCGGACTGTCTTCCTTACCCTCGGGAACATTGGCCAGGGGAGCATTCACCCCACCCTGCGCCGCCACCGAGTGCGACCGCACGGGATGCACCCGTGTCAGCACCGCTACATCCTCGCCCGCCGCCTCAATGGCAGCCCGTAAGCCAGCCAATCCCGCCCCCACCACCAGGATGCGATGATATGGCATGTCCCTTACCCCCTGAGAAAAGCCAGGATCGGTGGTACGCCGTATACGATGGCACCTATACCCACCACCACCAGCACCACGGTCAGGACGACCGCCGCGCCCCGCGACACCCTGAAGTCCAGCACCACCGTGCGCAGGCCATTCAAACCGTGGAACACGGCAAACACCAAAAGCAGCACGTCAGAGACCAGATACAGCACCCACTTCAGCTTCAGGTGCACACCGGCGAAGGTGATCTCCGCCCCCGGGGAAACATGATGCTGTACAAGCCAGTGCAACCCCAGCGCAAACACCAGGATGGCCCCGCTCGCCCGCTGCAGTATCCACGCCCAGGTGCGCAACTTCCCCACCTCCCCCTAAGCCGCCGGCGACGCCGGACCGGCAAAAAGGGGCATCAGCATCTGCACCGCCCCAATCACAAACAACACCACCACCACCGCCATGGTGGCATACCACAAGGCCCGGTGCGCCCGGATGCCATACCCCATGTCAAACAGGATGATGCGGATGCCGTTTATGCCGTGATACAGCACGCAGGCCAGAAGGCCCACTTCCATCACCCGCCAGAACGGCGTCCCCAGCGTCCTCATGATGGCGTCAAACGCCTCCGGACCCTGCGCCGCCCGCCCGATCACCCAGATGTGCAGGAGCAGGTAAAACACGATTAACAGACCCGTCACCCGGTGCAGCATCCATCCCCACATCCCCGGACGCAGGTACGCCGGCACCAGGTCGGGATTACGCATAAAGACGCCCCGCGGTTTGTACATCAACTGTCACCTCCCCTGGCTATGGCCACTGCCTTGGCCGCAGCTTCTTCCATCTGCCGGAACGCGGCGACACCGTGCTCTCGCAAGAGGGCCGTCCCCTGTTCCTCGTTGGTGCCCACCAGCCTGACCACCAGGGGAACGGGCAGGCCCTGCTCGGTCTTCACCTTCACGATGGCGCGCGCCACGTCGTCACAACGGGTGATCCCCCCGAAGATGTTGATGAGTATGACCCGGGGGCGCGTTTCCAGAAGGACCCCGATGGCCCGGGCCATGGGCTCCGCGGCCGCTCCCCCGCCTGCGTCCAGGAAGTTGGCCGGCCGGCCTCCGTAGCGCGCCAGCACGTCCAGCGTGGCCATGGTGATCCCGGCCCCGTTGGCCATCACGGCGATGTCCCCGTCCAGTTGCACAAAGGAGAGCCCCAACTCCTTGACCCGGCGCTCCAGGTCGGTACCCTCTTCCACACGGGGCAGTTCGGGATGACGGTAGAGGGCCTCGTCGTCAACGTTCAGACGCGCGTCTGCCGCCACCAGCCGCCGGTCCCCGCCGGACACTGCCGCCACGGCCAGCGGGTTGATCTCCACCAGTTCGGCGTCATAGCGACGGAACACACCCCAGAGGCGGATGGCAATGTCCTCGAACTGGCGGGCCAGCGACCCCTCCAGGCCCAGGCGACGGGCCAGCAGCCTCCCCACATAAGGCTGCATCCCCCAGGTGATGTCCAGGGGCTTCTTCACGATGGCCCGCTCGGGAACTTCCTCGATGGCCATTCCCCCCTGGGCGGAAGCGATGAGCAGGGGTCGCCGGGCGCTACCCTCCACCGCTATGCCCAGGTATAGTTCCTTCTCGATGGCCAGCTTTTCTTCCACCAGGAGCCTGTCCACCCGGTAGCCGCGCAGTTCCGTGCCCAGCAGGCGGGCCGCCACCTCCCGCGCCTCTTCGGGGGTGCTGGCGAAGGCGATGCCACCCGCCTTGCCCCGCGCGCCTGCCAGGATCTGCGATTTTAGCGCCACCGGCCCGATCTCGGCCGCCACCCCGGCGGCCTGATCTGCCGTCTCACAGATCCGCCCCGCCGGCACCGGGATGCCCGCCTGGCGGAATACGTCCTTGGCTAGGTATTCGTAAAGTTTCATCTTGACCCTCCAAGGGGGGCCGCCCGGTGAGCACCGGGCGGCCCGAGACGTTTACTCGGCAGGTACGGGAGGAATGATGCCCTCGCGCATGAGCAATGCGGCACCCTCGCGCGCCTTGCGGATGAGTTGTTCTGCGCGGGACTTCAACTCGTCCCAGGTGAGGCGCAGGCGCGCCACTCCCTGCTCCACCGCCTTCACACCCACGGCAGCCGCCACCCGCGGGTACACCTCCCACTCCTCCATGGTGGGCAGGATGTAATCGGGACCCAGCCCCCTGTCTTCGGCATACCGCGCCAGCTCCCGTGCCGCCTCAATGCACATCTCATCGGTGATGGTGCGCGCCCGCACGTCCAGCGCCCCCCGGAAAATGCTGGGGAACCCCAACGAGTTGTTCACCTGATTGGGGAAGTCCGAACGCGCCGTCGCCACCACCGCCGCACCCGCTTCCTTAGCCTCCCACGGCCAGATCTCGGGCACCGGGTTAGCGCACGTGAACACGATGGGATCGGGAGCCATGGCCTTCACCCACTCGGGCTTGATCGTGCCCGGGCCGGGCTTGGACAGCCCGATCACAACGTCCATCCCCTTCATGGCCTCGGGGATGCCACCCGTACGCCCCTCGGCATTGGTCTTCTGGGCCAGCTCCCACTTCTCCGGGTGCGTCTCCCGGAGCTCGATGCGACCTCTGTGAAGTATCCCGGTGGAGTCACACATAACAATGCGGCCGGGATCTGCGCCCGCCCCGATGATCACCCGGGCACAGGCGATGTTGGCCGCACCCGCCCCGATCATGGCAATGCGGGCATCCTCCAGCTTCTTGCCCACCACCCTCAACGCACCCAGCAAACCCGCCAGCGTCACCGCCGCCGTCCCCTGCTGGTCATCGTGCCACACCGGGATCTCCATCTCCCGCCTGAGGGTGTCCAGAATCCGGAAACACTTGGGCTGGGCAATATCTTCCAGGTTAATGCCGCCGAACGAGGGCTCGAGCAGCTTCACCGTGCGGATGAACTCATCGGGGTCCTTCGTGCGCAGGCAAATGGGTACCGCATCCACCCCACCCAGGTACTTGAACAGCAGCGCCTTGCCCTCCATCACCGGCATGGCCGCCTCGGGACCAATGTCCCCCAACCCCAGCACCCGGGTACCATCCGATACCACCGCCACCACATTCCACTTCCAGGTGTGGTCGTACACCCTCTCGGGGTTCCTCTGAATGTCCCGGCAGGGCTCCGCCACCCCGGGCGTATACCAGATGGCAAAATCATCCATGCTGCGGACCGCACAGCGGGGATAAGTCTCGATCTTGCCCCGGTAAAAGGGATGCAGCCGCATGGCATCCTGGGCCGGCTTCTTCGTCTTCGCCAGCAGTTCCTCCGGAGTCGCCATCCCTCTTTCCCTCCCAGTTAGTTGCTCCAGAAGTTGCCTGTCGTAACTGCGCAACGCGGCCCACCACCCGAGCAGCCCCCGCACGCAAACCCTGCAGCCCCGCGGGGCACCCGGGCTCACTCCAGACGGTAACGGATCTTACCCTCCTCGTACAGGTCACCACCGTAACGGTCGTTCACCACCACCACGGGGAAGTTCTCCACCCGCAGGCGCCTGATCGCCTCCGCGCCCAGATCCTCATACGCCACCACTTCCGAATCCACGATGCTGCGCGCAATCAGCGCACCCGCTCCCCCCACGGCGGCAAAATACACCGCCCCGTACTCCCGCATGGCCTGTTTGACCGCCTCAGAACGCAGACCCTTGCCAATCATCCCCTTCAACCCAGCCCGGATCAATGCCGGCGTGTACGGGTCCATCCGGCCGGAAGTGGTGGGACCCGCCGACCCGATCACCTGACCAGGCTTGGGCGGGGTGGGCCCCACGTAGTAAACCACCGCCCCCCGGACGTCAAACGGCAACTCCTCACCCTTTTGCAAAAGATCGTACAACCGCTTGTGTGCCGCATCCCGCGCCGCGTAAATATAACCGGAGATCAGCACCCGGTCCCCCGCCCGCAAACCCGATACCACCTCATCGGTAAGGGGCGTCGTCACCTGCTTCAAAGACACGGCTCTCTCCTCCTCCGCCGGAGTCACAGCACCGCTTCCTTGTGCCGGGCCGCGTGACACTGCAGGTTCACCGCCACCGGGAGGCAGGCAATGTGGGTGGGATACACCTCCATGTGCACCGCCAGCGCCGTCACCCGGCCGCCCAGACCCTGCGGCCCTATCCCCAGCCGGTTGATCCGTTCCAGCAGCTTTTCCTCAATCCCCGCGATCTCGGGCCGGGGATGAGGCTGGCCCACCGGCCGGGCCAGCGCCCGCTTGGCCAGCAGGGCCGCCTGTTCCATGGTGCCACCCACCCCTACACCTACTATGATCGGGGGACAGGGGTTCGATCCCGCCTCATCGACCACCTGCACCACAAAATCCATCACACCCTCAAGGCCATCGGCGGGAGTCAGCATCTTGAGCGCGCTCATGTTCTCAGAACCGGCGCCCTTGGGCAGCACCGTGATCTTCAGCTTATCTCCCGGTACCACCCGGTAGTGGATCACCGCCGGGGCGTTGTCACCCGTGTTCTTGCGCTCAAACGGATCTCCCACCACCGACTTGCGCAGGTAACCTTCCTTGTAACCCTTGCGCACCCCGGCATTGATGGCATCCTCAAGCGACCCGCCCACCACATGCACGTCCTGACCCACGTCCACCAGCACCACGGCCACACCCGTGTCCTGGCACATGGGTACCCACTCCTTGCGCGCCAGGCGGGCGTTCTCAATCAACTGCCCGATGATGTCCTTCCCCACCGGCGACTCTTCCTGCTCCAGCGCCCTCTCCAGTGCCGCGAAGGCATCCTCGCCCAGGTCCATGTTGGCTTCCTGGCACAACCTGGCGACCGCTTCCGCTACCTGAGCCACGTCCACTTCCCTCATGCGCTTCCCCCCTTGCCCCATCCGGCCGGGAACCAGACTGCCTGACATGCCCGCAGATCAATCACGCCCGCGCGCCACCAGGAAATCCAGGGTCCTGCCAGGCGGCAGGCCACCAAAGAGACATTCGACACCTCCCTGCCCCCTCCTGCTTCCAGACGCCGGAAAACACGCTCCCGGGGCCTCGCCCTAGGCGTCCGCAGCGGGCAGCACCCTCGACCGGGACCTAGAGGCCGAGCCCCGCCCGCCCGATAATAGTTATTGGGGGTCAGGAGGGAAGCCGCGGGGATGCAGGTACCTGCTCTGGCCGAAGTCATCCCTCGCCTGGCGAAAATAGCGAGGCGCCACCCGGTACTGGGCCTGGTATTCATAGATCTGGTTGACTTCTCATCTGTACAGGAGAAGCACGGCAGCAGCATGGGGGATGCCATCCTGGCCGCTCTGCGACAGGTGCTGAGCAATGCGCCCCTCCGGCTGGGCAAGGCCACGGGGATCATACCCTGCACCACCGGAGGCGATGACTTCCTGCTCTTCTTCCCCAATCCGGGGGACAAACAAACCCTCGGCCCGGACCTGGAAAGACTGCGGCAACTGGTGGAAACGTGCCTCAACGCAGCGGCATGGGACCTACCACTCGACCGCAGGCTCACCGTCCACCTGGGTTACGCAGAGATCCGGCCCAGCCCGGACGGTCGCATGGACCGGCTCATCTACGAGGCCATGAAGGAGGCCGTCCTCATGGCCAAGTCGGACATGGGCCTGGAGGACTTCCTCTCGCGGCAGGAAATCCTGGCCATCCTGGAAGAGGGCCGGATACATAGCGTCTACCAGCCCATCATTTGCCTCAACGAAGCCCGGGTTGTGGGCTACGAAGCCCTGTCCCGCGGGCCTGGTGGCAGCCACTGGGAAGGACCCCTGACCCTCTTCCCCCTCGCCCAGAAGTACGGCCTGCTGGGACGCCTGGAACTGTTGTGTCACCGCCAGGCCATCACCGGATTGCGGGGGCGTCTCGGGGAATTGAAGCTCTTCCTGAACGTGGACCCCAGGGCGCTGGACGATCCTGCCTTTGACCTGCAACACATCGGCCACGCCCTCAAGGAGGCCGGCCTGGGCCCCCAACAGGTGACCCTGGAACTGACGGAAAGGTCGGCCTCCTCGGACCCCGGACGCCTGCGCCAGGCTCTCGCCAGGGTGCGGGCATGCGGCTACACCGTGGCTCTCGACGACGTGGGATCCGGATACTCCAGCCTGCGCACCCTGATAGAACTCCAGCCCGATTACGTCAAGATCGATGGGTACCTGGTCAGAAACTGCCACCGCGACCCGCCCCGCCGCGTCATCGTTGACACCCTGGCCCACCTGGCCCGTCGCCTGGGCTGCATCACTGTGGCGGAGGGCGTGGAAGACCCCGGCGAGGTGGAAATCCTGCTCGCGGCGGGGGTCGACCTGGCCCAGGGCTACCTGTTCGCCCGGCCAGCCCGGGAACTGCCCACCCCTGACCCCTCGGCACTGGCCCTGCTGCGGGCAGGCAGGGCGGGCACCACGTAGGGAGATCCAGACCCCGGATGCCTCAGCACCAGCACCTCTGCCCCATAGACGCGCCGGACCACCTCCTGGGTGAGTACCTCCTCGGGAGCACCGCTGGCGAAGACGCGTCCTTCGTGCAGCAGGAGGAGATGGTCGCACCAGGCCGCCGCCAGGTTGAGGTCATGCATCACTCCCAGGACGGTCATCTCCCGCTCCCGGCTGAGCCGGGACAACAGTGACAGGACTTCGATCTGGCGGGCAATGTCCAGGTGCGAGGTGGGTTCATCCAGCAACAGCAGTGCAGGTTCCTGGGCCAGGGCCCGGGCGATCATCACCCGCTGCTTCTCCCCTTCGCTCAAAGCACTGAGCAGCCGTCCGGCCAGGGATGCGGTACCGGTGAGTTCCAGGGCCCGCGCCACTGCCTGCCGGTCAGCGGGTCCCTCCCCTGACCAGGGGGCCAGATGGGGAAGCCGCCCCAGCGCCACCACCTCAGCTACGTTGAAATCAAACTGGGGGCGCCAGTCGGGACTGGTCGTGGCCGCCCATGGTGGCGGGTATCAGCCGGGAAGGTAAAAAACGCCCACGCCCCTCCTCGAGCAGCCCTGATGCGGATATAATACCCCCCGGGGGGCGGTTCGGCATGCCCAAAGCGACGGCAGTCGTGGATCCCGCTAAGTGCAACGCAGCTTCATGTGAAGACGGCATCTGCGTGGCCGCCCGCGCCTGCCCCACCCGCATCCTCAGGCAGGATAGTCCTTACGAAGTACCGTACCAGGTGGCCATGTGTCGCGGCTGCGCCAAATGCGCCGTCACGTGCCCTCTCAAGGCCATCCGCATGGTCTAGGCGGGGGCAGCCACCTCCACCCGGGGGCGGGGAAGCAGGCCCGCTTCCTTCACTATTTCGGGGACGATTTCCTCCCAGGCGATGGCCATGATGTGCACGCCGCGCACCCCGGGGATCTCCCGCAGGCGGGCGATCAACTCCACCGCGATGGCCACGCCTTCCTTTTCCTGATCGGTGGCCGACCTCATGCGGTCGATGAGTTCCTGGGGCACCACCATGCCAGGCACGGTGGCGGTGCGCTCGAGGGCCTTGGCGGACCGGGTGGGGACGATACCGGCCAGTATGAACGCCTGCTCGTGCAACCCCATGTCCCGCACCACCTGCATGAAGCGGGCGAAGCGATCCACGTCGAACACCGCCTGGGTCTGGATGAAGTCAGCGCCCGCCTTCACCTTTTTGGCCAGCCGCAGGGCCCGGAACTCCACCGGGTCGGCAAAGGGGTTTTCCGCCGCCCCGATGAAGAAGCGGGGCGGTGCCACCTTGATCTCCTCACCGTTCTGGAAACGCCGGTACTCCCGCATGTCGTGCACCAGTCTCACGAGCTGGACGGAATCCAGGTCGTACACGGTGCGGGCCTGGGGATGGTTACCGAAGCTGATGTGGTCGCCGGTGAGGCAGAGGACGTTGCGCACACCCAGGCTGTACGCACCCAGAAGGTCCGACTGGATGGCGATGCGGTTGCGGTCCCGGCAGGTGACCTGCATGACCGGCTCGCCCCCGGCCGCCATCACGTGCACGGCCGCAGCCAGGCTGCACAGGCGCACGATGGCGGTCTGGTTGTCGGTGAGGTTGATGGCGTCGGCCACCTCCTTGATGGCCGCCGCGTGGCGGGAGATCCCCTTGGAAGAGGCGCTCTTGGGGGGACCCACCTCGGCGGTGACGGCGAAGTGGCCCTCCCGCAGGACGCGCTCCAGCCGGCTTTCCGTCTTACACCCGTTACCAGTCATAGCCGGGCTTCCTCCTTCACCACCCGGCGCAGACCGCCGTCGTGGGTCCGCGACCAGTCTTTGGGCTCCCTGAGCTCGAGCAGAAGGTCGAGCCGATCGAGTTCCTTCAGGCGGTCATATATGAGTTGCCACCCGCAGGCCACCTCGGGGGATATCTCGCACTTGCCTCCCTGGGAACCCCCGCAGGGGCCGTTGAGCAGGCTCTTGGAGCAGCGCGTGATGGGGCAGATGCCCCCCGTGAGGTGCAGTATGCAATCGCCGCATGCCAGGCACCTCTCCTCCCACACGCCGGCCTCCAGGGTGGCGCCCGCCCCCTTGGTGTTCAAACCCGGCACCACCCAGGTGCGGCGGAAGCGCTCGGCCAGGAAGTTCACCCCCACCCCGCATCCCAGGGAGAGAATGCAGTCGTATTCCGCCACCTTTTTGGCGATGGCGTCCAGATACTCGGGATCGCACTGGCGGGTGACGGCGGCGCTGTCGAAGGCGGTGTCCCAGCCCTCCCGCGCGGCCATCAGGCGCAGGGCCGAGGCCAGGATCTCCGCTTCCTTCTCGCCCCCCGCCTGGCACACGGTGACGCATCCCCCGCACCCCAGCACCAGCACTCGCGTGCACTGGCGCACCTGGGCCGCTATTTCCGGGATGGGTTTCTGCTCCGCTATGATCACGCTCTCACCTTCTTCGCCCGCGCGGGGTTGGGTCCCAGTTGCCTGACGCGCTCGGTGAATTCACGGGCCACCTGGGCAAAACGGGCTCCGTCGGAGGCAGGCACGTTGTACATCTCCACCCGCTCCGGCTCCCAGCCGATCTGGGAAAGCAGTTTCTTGATCGCGCCCACACGCCTCTTGGCCCTGATGTTACCCTGCTGGAAGTGGCAATCTCCTTCCATGCACCCGGCCACGTACACCCCGTCCGCTCCCTCTTCCAGCGCCCGCAGCAGCAGGGCGGGATCCACCCGCCCGCTGCAGGGCACCTCGATCAGTCGCACGTTGGGCGGGTACTGCAGGCGCATGGAACCGGCCAGATCGGCCGCCGAATACGCGCAGTAGTAACAGCAGAACGCCACGATCTTGGGCTCGAACCGGGCCTGGGCCTGCTCCGGTCCGGTGCCTGCCGGTCCCGCGGCGGCCGGGGCAGGGATAGCTTCGGCACCGTCGTTCGCGGACACTGTTCCACCTCCTGACGACCGCGTCGCCTGGCACCGCCGCTACGGCAGGCCCGCCAGCTTGGCTTCCATCTGGTCGAACCGGTAGTTGCCCAACTGGATGGCCCGTGCCGGGCACTCTGCCGCGCACATGCCGCATCCCTGACACTGCACGGCCTCGATCTGGGCCACCCCGCGGGCGTTGATGAAGGGTACGTGGTACGGGCAGACCCGCACGCAGGTCAGGCAGGCCGCGCACCGGGACTCGTCCACCACCGACACCACGCCCCCCACCCAGAGCGACTCTTTGGACAGCACCACCGCGGCCCGCGCCGCCGCCCCCTGGGCCTGGGAGATTGCCTCCTGCAGGGACTTGGGCCAGTGGGCCCCACCGCACAGGTATATCCCCGCCGAGGGGAAGTCCAGGGGGCCCATCTTAATGTGGGTCTCCAGGAAGAACCCGCCCTCGCCCAGGGGGACCTTGAGCAGGGAAGCCAGTTCCTTTGCCCCCGAAGCGGGCACCACGGCGGTGGCCAGGGCCACCAGATCGGGATGGAGTTCGATGCGGCGCCCGGAGGCCGAATCCACCGTGCCCAGCCAGAGCCGCTCCTCCTCTTTCTGCAGCACCGGCGGTGCGTCGTCGGGGTAGGGCAGGAAGGAGATCCCCAGGGAGCGGGCCTCGCGGTAGTACTTCTCAAGGAACCCGTACGAACGCATATCGCGATAGAGAACCACCACGTGGCAGCGGGGCGCCAGCCGCTTGAGCCACAGCGCGTTCTTCAGGGTCTGGGCACAGCACACCCGACTGCAATACGCCCGCTCCGCATCCCGCGAACCGACGCACTGGATGAACACCACCTGCCTCCAGGGCGGACGGGAACCTTCCCGCTCCAGGGTGGCGAGCTGGCCTTCCAGTTCGGTGACCGTGCACACCCGGTCGTCCTGGCCGTACAGGTAAGCGCCGGGCCGGTACTCCTCCACGCCGGTGGCCACCAGGACACAGCCGTGCTCCACCGTCACCTCCCCACCAGGCAGGCGCAGGCGGGTGGTGAAGTGCCCCTGGTGACCTGAGACCTCCGCCACCTCGGCTTGCGTAAACACGGTGATACGGGGGTCCTCCATCACCCGCCCCACGAGATCCGCCAGCAAGGCAGCCACATCCTGCCCTTCGATGGTGCGGCGCAGGCGCAGGAGCTGGCCGCCCAGGCGGTCGGAGCGCTCCACCAGGTAGCAGGGGAAACCCTGGGCGGACAGGGCCAGGGCGGCGGCCATCCCGGCCGGGCCGCCCCCGATGACGAGAGCCTTCTGCACCACGGGTACCGCCTGCATGGTGAGCGGGGTCAGTGTGCGGGCCTTGGCCACCGCCATGGCCACCAGGTCTTTGGCCTTCTCGGTAGCAGCATCGGGGACCTCCCGGTGCACCCACGAGCACTGGTCGCGGATGTTGGCCATCTCGAAGAGGAACTGGTTGAGGCCAGCCTCACGCAGGGTCTCCCGAAAGAGGGACTGGTGGGTGCGCAGGGAGCAGGAAGCCACCACCACGCGGTTGAGTCCTTTCTCTGCGATGGCCTCCCGGATGCGCTGCAGGCTGTCCTGGGAGCAGGTGTACGTGAACTCCTGGGCGTGGGCCACCCCGGGCAGGCCGGCGGCAAATTGCACCACGGCGGGGACGTCCACCACGCCCCCGATATTGATACCACACCTGCACACGAACACCCCCACCCGCGGCTCCTCGCCCCGCACGTCCCGCTCGGGAGGATAGGTCTTGGGGGTAACCTGAGTACCCCGGCCCGGCGCGAGCAGCGCGTGCGCGCAGGCAGCAGCCGCGGATGCCCCCACCAGGCTCTCGGGAATGTCGCGGGGACCCGCAAACGCCCCGGCCAGGAACACCCCCGGCCGGGTAGAAAGGGCCGTGAAAACGGGGTCGGTGCGCGCAAAACCGTACTCGTCCAGTTCGATCCCCGCCGCCCTCGCCAGCTCCTGTGCCCCCGCCGGCGGCCGCGCCCCCACTGCCAGCACCACCAGGTCAAACTCCTCCTGCTCCAGGCGCTGGCCTGACCAGTAGCGAATAATGAGGTTGCGGGTGACAGGGTCTTCCTTGACCGCCGAGATCATGCTGCGCACGTAGCGGACTCCGTGGGCTTTGGCCTGCTCGATGTAGCGGTCAAACCCCTTGCCGTAGGCGCGCAGATCCAGGTAAAACACGGTGGGCTCGATGTCGGGGTCGTGCTCGCGGGCGATGATGGCCTCCTTGGCCGTGTACATGCAGCACACGGCCGAGCAGTACTCGGCGCAGGCGGTGTCCCGCGATCCCACACACTGGATGAACGCAACCCGCCGCGGCCGCTTTCCGTCCGAAGGCCGCACCACCTTCCCCGCCGTGGGCCCGGTAGCGGAAAGGTACCGCTCGAACTCCATGCTGGTGAGCACGTTGGGGTACACCGACCAGCCGTACTCCAGGGCACCTTCCGCCTCAAAGAGCCCCATGCCGGGGGCCAGGATCACGGCCCCCACCGGGATCTCCACGACGCGGGTCTGCTGGGTATGGTCAATGGCCTGCTTTTTGCATGCGGACACGCACTGCAGGCACTCGGAGCAAATGCCGCAGTTCAGGCAGCGAGAAGCCTCCCGTTGGGCTTCCTCGGGCGTGTACCCCAGGTACACCTCCCGGAAGTCCTGCACCCGCTCTGCGGGCGACGCCAGGCGCTGCTTGAGTCGGGGCGTGGCCTGCACCAGGACTCCCTCCGGCGGACCCAGCTTTTCGGACCGGGGGGCGACCCGCCCCGCGCGCAGGTCCAGCCCCTGCAAGTACCGCCGGATGGATTCCGCCGCCTCGTGCCCATCCGCCACCGCATCCACAATGGACGGCTTCCCGCCCGCCCCGTCCCCGCAGGCAAACACGCCCGGCCGGGACGTGGCCCGGGTCACGGGATCGGCGGCGATGAAGCCGCGGGCATCCAGTTCCACCCCCTGCGCGGAGAGGAACCCGGCATCGGGGGCCTGGCCGATGGCCAGGATGACGTGGTCGGCCTCCAGGAACGTCTGCACGGAATCATCGAACTCGGGCCGGAAGCGGCCCTGCTCGTCGAACACCCGGGTGCACCGGCGCAGGCGCACGCCGCGGATGCGGTCGCCCTCCCTCACCACCTCCACGGGACCCCACGAGGTGTGGATCTGGATGCCCTCTTCTTCCGCTTCCTCTATTTCCCAGGGGTGGGCGGGCATCTCCGCGCGCGACTCCAGGCAGGCCATGGCCACGGCCGATGCCCCCAGCCGGCGGGCGCAGCGGGCGGCATCCACCGCCACGTTGCCTCCCCCGATCACCACCACCCGGCCCTCGAGTTGGGGACGCGGCCCCAGCTTGGCCCGGTTCAGGAAAGGCAGGGCCAGTTCCACGCCCGGGCCACCTGTGCCCGGGATGGCAAGTCCCCGTCCTTTGGGAGTGCCCAGGGCCAGCAACACGGCCCGGTAGCCCTGGGCGAAGAGGTCGTCGAGGGAGAAGTCGGTGCCCAGCCTGGTGTTGCCCCGGAACTCCATCCCGTGGGAGAGGATCCAGGCCGTTTCCTTCTCCACCAGGGCGGCCGGCAGCCGGTACTCGGGGATGGCCGAACGCAGCATGCCGCCGGGGGCCGGCTGGGCGTCAAAGACAGCAACCCGGTACCCCTCCCGCGCCAGGTCCAGGGCAGCGGCCAGACCGGCCGGGCCTGCCCCCACCACCGCCACCTTCTCATCCCGCCAGGTGGAGGGTAACTGGGGCTCGTCGTACCAGCCGTAGTCGGCAGCCGCCCGCTTCAACACCGCTATGGAAAGGGGCTCATCGAACTGGCCCCGGTTGCATTCGGATTCGCAGGGGTGGTGGCAGGCCCGCCCGCAGATGGAGGCAAAGGGCTGCCGGCGCCGCACCACCTCCAGGGCCTCCCGGAACTTGCCCTGCGCAATGAGGGCCACGTACCCCTGCACGTTGCATCCGGCCGGGCAGGTAGCTCGGCAGGGCGGGGTCCCCCGCTTCTCGATGGCATAGGCGTTGGGGACCGCCTGGGGAAAATACTTGTAGATGGCCTTACGCTCGGCCAGGCCCAGGTTAAAGCGATCCCTGACGGTCACGGGGCACGCCGAGGCGCAATCGCCGCAACCCGTGCACTGGCGCACGTCCACGTAGCGGGCCTGTTCTTTCACCAGAGCCCGGAAGTTACCGGCCTCGCCTTCCAGCCCCACCAGGGTGCTCATGGTGTGGAGTACGATGTTGGGGTGGTTCTGGCAATCCGTCATCTTGGGCCCCAGCAGGCACATGGCGCAGTCGTTGGTGGGGAAGGTCTTGTCGAGCTGCGCCATGCGCCCCCCGATGGAGGGCTCCGCCGTGACCAGGTGGACCAGGAAGCCGGCAGAAGCCAGGTCCAGGGCCGCCTGCATGCCGGCGATCCCCGCCCCCACCACCAGCACCGACCCCAGCGGTACGGCGCCCTCACCCCCTGCCCCGAGCCACACCTCGCCCGGCACAACCACGTTTTCACGCGCTTCACTCATGGTACCATCTCCCCGGGGGCACCGCGCCCCCATTCCTGACCACCTGCACAGGAGATGCGATGTCAGCGGGCAATAGCCGGGGGTCCCCCGGAGACCAGCAATGGGCGGGCATCGACCAGGTGGGCTCCCAGCCAGCGCTCCGCCTCGGACAGGCCCAGGGCCACCCCGACGGCTTCCGTGATGTAGAGCACGGGCATGGGGGGCGACTCGCTCTGGCGAGAGTCAATGTTGGCGTGGCACATGGGACATGCCGTCACCAGGGCCACTGCCCCCGCCCGCCGGGCCTGCCTGATCAGTTCGTTCACCAGGACCTCCACCACCGGCGCGTGAGAAATGGTGAGGGAGGCCCCGCAGCAATCGGTCTTGTACGACCAGGGGCGCACCTCGGCCCCGATGGCCTCCAGGATGCGATCCATCAATACCGGCTGCTCGGGGCGGTCGAATCCCACCTGGGCAGAAGGCCGGGCCAGCAGACAACCGTAGTACGGAACTACAGGCACCCGCCAGGGGAATTTGACCCTGGCCCGGATGGTATCGAGCACCCGGGAACCGGCCAGCACTTCCAGCACGTGCCGCACGGCCACCTTGCCCCGGTAGGGCCGCCCCAGTCCCCCCTCCACCAGATGGGCCGCCTCGCGGGCCTCCTCTTCGCCAGCCCGCCAGGCCGCATCCGCTCCCTTCAACACGTTGTAACAGGCGGCGCAGGGGACCAGTACCTCTTCCGCCACCCCTTCCGCCAGCACCAGGTTGCGCAGCCCCAGGGCCCGGGCCAGGGGACCGGGGCGGGTATGGGCAGAAGAGGACCCGCAACAGGTCCAGCCCGGCACTTCCCGCAGGCCGATGCCCAAGGCGGCACACACCGCCCGGGTGGAGGCATCGAATTCCCACCCCGTGGAGTGCAGCGAGCACCCGGGGTAGTACGCCATCATTCCAGTTCACCCCCCGCCTGCCGCTTCCGGTACCGTACGCCTTCGCGAAAGAGACGGGCCAGGTCGCGCCGGCCGGGCGCCAGGGAGGGGACCAGGCGCAGCTTGCGGCGGGCCATCATCCTGAGCCCCATGGGAACGTCCTGGGTAAAGGTGCCGGTACGAAGCTTGTACTCGGCCATCATCCCCAGCTCATAGGCCCGCCCGAAGCGCCTCACCATACCCAGGAAAGCGTCGTGGAACGCCGCCACCTGGGGATCTTCCACCCGGTCTTCTTCCTTTGCCATGGCCTTGATGGCGTCCAGCACCCGGCTACCGTCGATACCGTTGGGGCAACGCTCGTAACAGGTACGGCAGCCCGAGCACAACCACACCAGCCGGGACGCCAGGGCCACATCCCGCAGCCCCAGTTGCAGCGCCCGCACCAGCCCGCTCAGGGGCAGGTCCGATACGAAGGTGACCGGGCACCCCCCCGAGCACTTGTGGCACTGGTAGCAGGAGTTGATGTCCTGACCGCTGCGCTCCCTGATCTCATCGGCCAGGGTCACCACTCCACCTCCTCCCGCTCCACCGAGGGGAAAAGCCGCAGGTCGGTGTGAGGCAAGAACAGCGCGGACACGAACTCGTCCATGAAAGAGCTCCCCACCGAAAGCTCCAGGTAGGTGATGCCCTGCGCCACCTTCTCTGCTTCCTGCCAGGCCCGCCCGGAAAGCAGGGCCAGGCGCGCCCCCTTCACGGAAGCGTTACCCAGGAACACGAACTTCTCCGGCGGCAGGTCGGGCAAGAGACCGATCTTGACGGCTTCCCTGATATTGAGGTAATTGCCAAATCCGCCGGCGATCCAGACCTTCTCCACGGCATCCTGCTCCATGTCCACGGAGCGCAGAAGGGTCCTGATCCCGGCGTACACAGCACCCTTGGACCGCAACAGGTTTTTGACGTCCGACTCGGTGATGACCACGTCCCGTCCGCTGCTGGACTCCCGGCGCCAGGCCAGCACGTACTCGGGCCCTTCTTCTCCCCAGCGTACCCGCGGCGACGAAACCCGCTGGAAGTTGCCGGCCCTGTCGATGACACCGGCCCGCCACATCTTGGCGAGGACGTCCACCAGCCCCGAGCCACAGATGCCCAGCGGCTTTTCACCCCCCACGGTGTGCACCCGCACCTCCAGGGTTTCCGGATCGATGGCCACCCCATCTATGGCTCCCGCGGTGGCCCGCATGCCGCAGGTTATCCCCGAGCCCTCGAAGGCGGGTCCGGCCGAGCAGGCACACCCCACCAGGAAGTCCCGGCCACCCAGCACCATCTCCCCGTTGGTGCCGATGTCGATGTAAAGGCCGATCCCGGGCAGGTGGTGCATGTCGGCCACCAGCAGCCCGGCCACGATATCCCCGCCCAGGTAAGAGGCCACCGCCGGCATGCAGCGCACGGGAGCTTCTGGGTGCACCTTGAGGCCGAGTTCAGCCGCCTTCACCACAGGAAAGCGGGCGGCGGCGGGGATGTACGGTTCAAGGCGCAAGTACTTGGGGGACACCCCCAGGAAGAAGTGGGTCATGGTGGTGTTGCCGGCCGCCACCACCGCCTGGATGTCGGTGGGCCACAGGTTGTGGCGAGCCAGCAGGCGATCGATGAGTTCGTTGACCGTGGCCACGGCGGCCTGCTGCAACTGCTCCAGGCCCCGCTCTTCCCGTACGGAGTGGATGATGCGCGTGATGACGTCATCCCCGTACCGGATTTGGTGGTTGTAAGTACCTACCCGATCCAGGGTTTCACCGGTAACCAGGTCCACCAGGTGGGCGGCCACCGTGGTGGTGCCGATGTCCACCGCCAGGCCATACGCCGGGCGGATAGCTTCCCCCGGTTCCACGTGTACGATTTCCGCGCGGCCGTCCCCCAGGTCGGCCAGGGTGCAGGTCACCCGGAAATTGTCCCGGCGCAGGACTTCGGGCAGCTCACGCAGCACGTTAAGGTTCGTGGTCACTTCCCCAAAACCGCTGGCGGGGACCAGTTTGGATACCAGCCTGGTGAGATCGGCGGCGTTTTCTACCAGGGTGGGAGGAGTAAGGGAGAGGGTGTACTTGCGGCAGAAGGGCTGAAGCCCGTACTGCACCAGCACGTCCGTCTCCTTTTCCTGCAGGAGCCGGGACGGTGCATCCAGCAATACCTGCTGGGTAGTCTCGATGCGGGCCTCGGGCGGGATTTCCACCACCAGGTCTTCCTCCACCCTGGTACGGCAGGCGAGCACGTACCCCAGGCGGCGGAACTTGGGAGCCATGTTGCCCTCCCCTACCCGTGCCTTCCCCGAGCGGATGGCCACCAGGCAGCGGCCGCAGACGCCCTCGCCCCCGCAGCCCGACTTGATCTCCAACCCCGCCAGGGCCGCCGCCTGCAAAAGGTCAGTGCCGGCGGGAACGCTCACCGTCACGTTGTCGGGGAGGAATCTGACCTGTACCCTGCCCATCACAACCCCAGCTTTTCCGCGATATCCGTCACCGCCCGCCAGGCGGGTGCTTCCGCCGACAACTCGAACAGTGGCCGGCCCTTCAAGTCGTACTCGACCACCATCTCGTCGTAAGGGATGACCCCTACCGGGTCAATCCCCAGACACTGCATTTCTTCCCTCAGCGCCCGCTCGTCGCCATCGCGAGCCATGGAGAGCACGAACTCCACCCGGCCGGAGACCACCCCCAGCGAGCGTGCCAGGCGGGCTATGCGCTGGGCCGAACGGATCCCCCGCACGGTCGGATCGCTGGTCACCAGCAGCACGTCCACGTCCCGGGCCACCCGCCTGCTCAGGTGCTCAAGACCCGCTTCGTTATCCATCACCAGATAGGGATAATTCCCGCTCAGTTCTTCCATGTAGTGGCGCAGCATCTCGTTGGGAAAGCAGTAACATCCGGGACCTTCCGGACCTCCCAGTACCAGGAGGTCGAACCCGCTCGCCTCGGTGAGCACCTGGTTCAACTGGTACTCGATGAAGGTGCTGGTGGTCATCCCGGCCGCAATCCCCTGCTTCGCCCTGGCCCTTTCCAGCACCTCGGAAATGGTCCCCTGCCAGCTCAACCCCAGGGCCTCCCCCAGGTTGGCGTTGGGATCGGCATCCACCACCAGCACCGGGGTCTTGCCTCGCTCAACCAGCCACCTCACCAGCAAAGCCGACAGGGTGGTCTTTCCCGTTCCCCCCTTGCCGGCAACCGACACGTGTTTAGGCACCGTCCGTCCCGACCTCGGCTTTCCTGCTCATACTGATCAGTTCCGATGCGACCTGCTCGCAGAGGACCACCACGTCCTCCGTACACAGGTACGAATGCACGCTGGAGTCGAACAGCACATTGGCCTGGGCGGGAAATTCCTCGTCGGCGGCCCACAGCACCAGCCAGACGGGTATCCGGGGGAAGGTGAGGACGCGCACCGTAGCATCCCCCATCTCGACAGCCTCGCCGCCCAGGCGCCTTCCTGCCTCCACGAGCAGGGCCGGCTGGTGGGCGAAAGCCCTCACCAGCCGGGCCCGCACGCGCTTCTCGAAATTGGAGTCGTACACCCGCCCCCCGGGCAGGTCCCGGAAGGGGATAAGCTCCCCGGTCAGCGGGTCCCCGCTGGCCCCGTTCAAGTAGTGGAGGGTGAGGATGGCCAGCCACTGGGGCACGTCCACCATGCCGCCATCCGGAGGGGAAGTCCCCACCGGGGCATCCGGCACACGAGGTACCGTCACGCCGTCGGGCAGGGAAGCTACCACCCGGGCATCGGGCAGGGAAACCAGCACCGGCCGGCCCAGGAAGGAGAGCCTGATGGCTCCGCCGGGACCCGCCCCGGGCGAGCCGGGCAGCAGAAATTCTGCCCCGCTCGCCGCCAGGCGGCGGGCCAGTTCCGCCCCCGACGCCTGCCCCAGTTCCTGCTGGGCCAGGGCCAGGGCGTGGCGGTAACTTTCCCCCAGGCCCATGGGCGTCATCTCATACCTCCAGCCAGGAGTGGGAGTACACGGTCTGGCCGGTGAGGACGCGCACCGTCTTGGCGTAAGCGACCTCCTCCGGCGTCAGCCCGGAGAAGTCGACGTCTTCGCCGTCCATCATCCGGTGCACCAGCGATACCAGCTCGGGGCGCTTCCCGCGGGCGATGGCCACCAGTTCTTCGTCGAAGGCGTCCACGATCGCGGCCGTGAGCCCGTACTTCATGAACATCATCAGGTAGGTGCGATTGAGGTAGGGGCGCAACCGGGTCGGCGTCCCGTTCGATACGTTGGAAAGCCCCACGATGGACTTGCATTCCGGAGCGATTTCCGACAGCATGCTCATGAACTCCAGGCATGCCTTCACCTGGTTGATGTCCACGCACACGGGGGTGACAATGGGATCTATCCAGATGTCCTCGGCGGGCACCCCGGCCTGGGTGGCCTTGTACACGAGATCCACGCACAGGGCCGCCCTCTCCGCGGCGTCCCGCGGCATCCCCTCGGTACCCCAGAGCAGGCCCACCATGGCACACCCGTACCTGGTGACCAGGGGGAGTTCCTTTTCCAGGCGCTCCGGCTGCAGGGAGATCGAGTTTATGAGGGCCTTGCCCCGGTGCACTTTCAGCCCCGCCTCCACCGCCTCGGGGTTGGTGGTGTCGAGCGAGAGGGGCAGGTCCACCGCTTCCTGAACCGTCTGGACCAGCCAGGTCATGGTCTCCGGGCCGCCCTTCCGGGCCGGACCGATGTTGACGTCGATGTAATCCATCCCTGCCTCCGCCTCGTTCCGAACCAGTTCCTGGATCGCGGAGGCGTTCCGTTCTTTGATGGCGGGGCCGTACGTCTTGGACATGATGTTCAGGTTCTCGCCGATGAGGATCACCGGTGCCACCCCCTCTTCAAGCAACCTGCCAGTTCTTCAGGTACGCGGGGATGTGGGCACCTTCCCGCGGACCCACCAGCACCCGCCATCCCTTCAACTCATCTTCCAGGGCGCCGCTTTCCGCGGCCAGGTAGCCGGGGATGATGATCTTGCGGTGGGCGACCCGGTCGGCGATACCTGACTTCTTGACCAGAGCAGCAATGGTGTCGGCCACGAACTTACCGGCCGCCCAGGCGGTGAGCACGGACAACCCCTCCGTGTCCTGCACCAGCAACCAGGCCGGCACCCGGCTATTCTCGATTTCACCCGACACGATGAAGTAGGTCAGGGAGAAGTTGGACGTGACCAGCACGGGCGAGTTCTCGTCGGGTTGGCCGATGGGGTAAATCCCCTCGCTGGTGGCCATGGGTCGCTGCGGGTCGGTGAAGATGTTCAGGCGGGCTACCAGGAGCGGGAACAGGGAATGGCCCTCCAGGTCGGAAAGCACCACGATCCCGCCGTACTTGGCGATGAAGGTGGCGGCGATGAGGGCCTCCTTCATGGGGTCGTCCGTCATCCGGCAGGGGAACACGATGGTGGGGAACCCCAGGGGACGGAACTTCTTGAGGAGGGCCGCCCGGCGGATGGCCACCTGTTCCTCGAACGCCGCCTTCAGGCTGCGAGCACCGCCATCCAGCACCACACTCTTCCATCCCAGGTCCAGCAGCCGCCCGCTGGTGGCGATCACCTCGTCGATGGTGCTCCCCTTCACGCCCAGGGGGCAGTTGTGCTGCTTGGCCAGTTCCAGCATGGCATCCAGGTTCTCCGCCGTCACCCCGTAGAGCAGAGGCCGGCTGCCGGGTACCGCCTCCAGCGCCCGGGCCAGTACCGCAGGTCGATCGCTCATGAGGATCATTGCTGCCCCGCCCGTTTCCCCGTGAATGCGGGCAGCCACCTGAGCAAAGCGCTCCCCGTCGCCCGAGGCCGACTCCAGGGCCACCATGTCCGGCTTCAGGGTGAGGCCCACCCGTTCGTAGCGCAGGGTGCGGAACTTATGCAGGCGGGCGGTGATCTCGTCGTCGCACATGGTGTCGGAGATGAGCAGGGCTATGGCGGTGGGGTTTTCGAACCGCTTCTCGTGCCGGAACAGCACGGTTTCGCCGCCAATCTTCACCTGCCCGTCGCCGGACCCGATGGTCACCGGACGGATGGGCGGGGCCGAGGCCTCCTCCAGCTTGGCCTTGGCCTCCTCGGAGACGTGGGGACAGGAAGAGAGTTCGGCCTTACCGGCGGCCAGGTTCATGGCAAAGGCCAGGCAGGTAGGAACCCCGCACTGGCCGCAGTTGGTGCGCGGCAGGAGCTTGAATATCTCTATACCGGTGAGTGGCATCGACATCCGTCCTTTCTCAGATGATGGGCTCCATGGTGAGGGCGGGATGCTGCTTCTCCTCCAGGAAGGGCAGGATCTCTTCCTCTGTGACCCCCACCGTCTCGTCGGCGATGCGGTCCAGCAGGTCGGGCACGCCCAGTTCCTGCGCCCGCCTCTCGAAGCGCTCGCGGATTTCCTCCTTCAGAATCTTGGGCATCCACACCAGGCGCAACAGCCCGCCGTCTCCGGCAATGAACTTGCGCTGGGTGATGTAGTACTTGCTGTGGCCTACGAAGCCGGGGGTACTCACGCCGCCGCCCACCATGCCGGCCAGGGTGGTGAACTTCATCCCGCAAGGGGTCATGCCCGTGTACTCGCGGTTCACCGTCATGACCCCGTTGCAGAGGGGCAGCACCGCCGCAATGCACTCGCAACACCCGCAGGTGGTCATGGGGTCATGGACGATGCTGTAGAAGTTGTACCCCTGGATCTTGCCCCGGGAGGCCTTGGTCACAAACTCGTCCACGCCCTTGAACCGTCCCAGCCTGGAATCCAGGCACTCGCCCTTGAAGACGGGCTGGTTGGGGCCGGTGGGGTTGATCTCGTACGAGGCCTTGCAGTCCATCCAGTTGTAGGCACCACACAGGCCGGTACGCTCGGGGCTGATCATGCACACGTGCCCGGGAGCAAAGGACTGGCACAGGGTGCAGGAATAGTAGGTATCGGTGGCTTCGTCGGTCATACCCTCGATACGCTCGTCGCGCGCCCGGTACACCGCCCGCGCCTTCTCCAGGATGGGCAGCACGTCCTCTTCCCGCGTGTACAGCTTTACCTGTACCTTGTCGAAGATGGTGCCGAAGTCCTGGTGCAGCTTGGCGTGCAGGATGGACCCGATGTGGCGCAGCTTGAATCCCTTCTCCCTGGCGGCCTTGCTGATGCGGTACCAGGCGATGTCGCGCTGGCCGATGTGCATGACGCCCTGAGCGTAGTTCACCAGGTGGTGGATCTGCCGCTCCAGGATGGGCTCGAAGTCCTCCTGCATCTTGCGCCCGGCCACTTCCACCACCACGGCCAAAGGCAGGTGTGAGCCGGGAGGAACGTCGTCGATCTCGGGTCCGACAACCTCAATCTTACCGTCCTCCACCTCGTCCATGCTCTTCATGGTGCACCATTCCACGCAGGGGCTGTGACCGCCGCCGCACTCCAGGTACACGTCGTCCTTGCGCACCCGCTCGCCCTCGAAGGCGGGGCCGTAAGCAACAGGCACCGGCACCTTGGTGACCGTCACCTTCAGGCCGCGCACCTCGATGGCCTTGGCCACAATGTGGTCGTGGGGCACGTTGGAGACCACGTGCTCGTAGGTGCACACCCCGCTGGGCAGGATCTGGGGGATGGGGGTATCGGCAACGGTGGGGAACCCCCAGTTGATGGCGCCCGCGGCGGTGGCGTACCACTCGTCGGTCACCGTGCCCAGGGCCAGCACGAAGGCGAAAATGCGGTCTTTGTTGTAAATGAGGATCTTGCGGAAGTCACCGGGCTCGACGCCGCCGAAGGACATGGCCGCCCGGGTGGCGAAGCCGATGGCGAACACGGCCGAGGTGATGTCCGGACCGAAGGTGACCAGGCGCGTGGGCCATCCGATCTGCACCCCCGCCTCCACCAGTTGCTCTCCGAAACGCACCCCGTTGTGCTCTGCGGCCATGAAAACGTAGAGCATCTTTTCCTGCAGTTCCTGGGCTATCTTGGCCGCTACTTCGGGCGAGGGCGCCGCGCCCACGATGGCAGCGAAGCCGGGCGCGGTGCCGTCCACGAACTCGATGCCGCGCCGACGAAGGATGATGTCGTCGGCCGCCCCCAGCCAGATGCGGCCGTCCACCGGCTCTTCCTGCTTGGTGTAAAAGTCGGGATCCTCCAGGTACCGGATGGCCTCGATGATCTCCTCAGCGAACATGGTGGCCATGCCGGCATCCAGGACTGGTCCCAGATAAGGAAGGTGGATGTCCTCCCGCACGGGCGGAGGGAGCAGCGACTTTGCCCTCTTCAGCACCGGCTCCATGTCGCCCAGGGTCTTAACAGGCACCCCCAGGATGCCATAGATGACGGGCAAATAGTAACCGGTATTGGGGAAGCCCACCTCCTGCCTGGCCCCCCAGCGGTCCATGGCCTGCTGCCACTTCTCTTCCGCCCGGGCCACCAGTTTGTGGGCACCACGGATGGCTGCCGAAGCGATGATCTTGGACATCTCTCTCCCCCCGTCCCTAGAGGGCTTCCAGCCCGCGGCGCATGGCCATGTCGTAGAGGACCCGCTCACGCGCCTTGTCGATACCCAGGGCCTTCCTCTTTGCGTCGATGTGCTCGATCATGAGCCGCGCCGCCTTGATCGGATCGGGCTCGTAGGCCCACCTGGCCTTCACCTTTTCTTCCAGCCCTTCGAACAGCATGCGGGTGAACTTCTCGCTGCCCGTGGTGGGCCAGGTCACCCCGAATACGGTGAACACGCCCGAGGCCACAAAGTACTGCCCGATGGCGATGGCCTTTTCGCTCATCCACTCGGGCGCCGCCCCCGCGGCAGGCAGGTCGCTGATGTCGTCGCCCAGGCCGCCCTCCTTCACCATGGCCGTGGCCGCCATCAGGATGCGGCTGTTGTCCACGCATGCCCCCATGTGGATGACGGGGGGCAAGCCCACGGCCTCGCACACCTCGGCCAGACCGCCGCCCGCGTACCTGGCCGCCGCCTCCGGGGTGAGGAGGCCCGCCTTGGCGCAGGCGATGGCGCTGCAACCGGTCTGGAGGACTAGCACGTCGTTTTTGATCAGTTCCTTCACCATTTCCACGTGCACGGAGTCGTGCTTGACCCGCGGGTTGTTGCAACCAACCACCCCGGCCACGCCCCGAATGCGCCCGTTGATGATGTTGTCATTGAGGGGCCGGTAGGAAGCGCGGAACACACCTCCCAGCAGGTAGTCGATGGTTTCGTGGCTGAACCCGGCCACGAAATCCACCCGGTGGGGAGGTACTTCTACCCGGCCCGTGCGGTGGGGGAATGCCTCGATGGCGGCGCGCACGATGGCCTTGGCCGCGTTGACGGCATCGTGCTCGTGGAACTCAATGTGGGTGGCTCCCGGGATGTGCGCCCGGTTGGAAGTGGTGATGATCCTGGTGTGATAGCACTGGGCCACCTTGGGCAGGGACTGCATGATGCACTGCACGTCCACCACCATGGCATCCACCACGCCGGTGACGATGGCCAGTTCCTGCTGCAGGAAGTTACCCGCGATGGGGACGCCGTGGCGCATGAGGATCTCATTGGCCGTGCAGCATATGCCGGCCACGTTGATGCCCTCCGCCCCTTTGGCGCGGGCCAGGGCCAGCATCTCCGGGTCTTCGGCCGCCACCACGATCATTTCCGAAAGCAGGGGCTCGTGCCCGTGCACGATCACGTTCACGTGGTCGGGCTTGAGTACCCCCAGGTTCACCTGACCCAGGATGGGCTGCGGGGTGCCGAACAATACGTCCTGCAACTCGGTGCCGATCATGGACCCGCCCCAGCCATCCGCCAGGGCAGCCCGCATCCCGTGCAAAAGCAGGGTCTCGGCGTCCTGGTCCACACCCATATGGGTGCGGTGCAGAGCCTCCACGATTTCCCGGTCGATGCCGCGGGGGACGATGCCCAGCTTACGCCATATCTCCTGCCGCTTGAGGGGGGCCTTCTTGATGAAGGCCAGTTCCCCTTCCTGCTGGGAAAACTGGGCCAGGGCCGCCTTCCCCACGTCCAGGGCTATTTCCTCGATGGGCCGGTCCCCCACCTCAATGCCGAAATCGAGGGCCAGCTTCAGGAGCTTGTACTCATCTTTGATGGTGTAACCGGGCGCCTCTCCCTTGGCGGCCGCAATCAGGGTTTCTGCCACCGCCCTCCCGTGGTCGGAGTGGGCGGCCGCCCCCGCGGCAATCATGCGCAGGAAGTTGCGGGCCGATATGGTGTCGGTGGTGGCCCCGCATACACCGGTCACTTCCACTTCCAGGTCCGACTTGCCACGGGGCAGCAGCACCCGGCAGGGGCCCATGGCGCAGTTGCGGCAGCAACTACCCTCCGCCCCTATGGGACAGGGCTTGACGTGATCCGCCCGAAGGAAGGCGGTCGACACCCCGTCCTGCTGGGCCTTGCCCAGCAACTGCACCGTGGCCGGGCACGCACTCCTGTCCAAATGGTCCGCCATTGCCATACCTCTCCTTCCTGCCTCTGGCCCTTCCGGCCTCAGGCGGCAGCACCCATCATCTCAGCCAGGTATCCCCTGACCAGCCGGACCGCCTCGGGATGCCTCATGATGAGCACGTCCGCCCCTGCCAGCGCCAGGAGGACCGCGGTGATGGCTTCCATCAAGATTCCCCGCTTGCCCGGGTCACCCAGGTTGGGGTCCTCCAGCCTTACTTCTTTGACCTTCCACACCTCTCTGGCCAGGTTGCACACCAGGGGGAACTGCAGCCGGTCATCCTGCTGCACGAGGGCGGCCATGCGCATGCGCTCCATCACGGAATAGGTGTACTCCAGACCGTACCCCAGGCCGCCCACGGTGGGGTCCATCACCAGCAGTTCATCGGGCACCCCCAGGTTGCCCAGGAGGATGTTCAATTGCTTGGCCAGGTTGACGTCGATGGGGGTAGAGGCGATCACCGTGTGGCGGTAGCCGATGGCGGGCGCCCCGATCTTCTTGTAGTTCTTGTCTTGCACGGGTCCAACCACCAGATGCTTTCCCTCGCACACCTCGCACACCTGGCGCAGCACCTCGGCGTCCTTCTCCACGTCTCCCGAGCCCCACACGATGAGGGGGACGTTCAGGGCATCTGCCACCCGTTTGGCGGTGGCCGCCGCTTCCTCGGCGGGGCGGTTGAGACCGTTGGGATCCGTGCTCACAAGCTGCAGGCACACCATTTCCGCCCCGTAGGCGTCCACGCACTTCCTGGCCCAGGCTACCGGGTCAGACACCACGTCAGCGAAAGGCTCCAGGGCAGCGGGGGGCCAGTCGCCCGGTGCTACGTCGTACACCTCCATGGCGATGCGAGGCGGATTGCCCATCTCCCCCTCAAACAGATGGAAGGGATAGCAACCGGCGTTCCCCACCTTGACCGCCCGATCGGGAGGTCCCAGGGAAATCTCCTTCACCTTGCCCGTGTACGAAATGGTGGGTATGGAAAAAGCCAACGAACTCACCCCATTCTCTCCGGCCGGGCCGGGTTATCGCATGCTAAGCCGGGTTCTTGCGGCGTTCGCTTCCGTACCAGTCGGAACTGTACCAGTACCGCTCGCTCGTCCTCAGGTAACGCAGCATCTCCTCACGGTCGCGCAACTTGCGGCGCCAGTTACCCTCGTCCTGGCCCGCCGGCTTTCCCGGCTCGTAAGTGGGTCCCAGCACCTCCACCCTGACGCCATCGAACCTGGTCTTTTCCTCCTTGACCTCCACTTTCTTGCACACCCCCTGCTGTCTCAGCCCGGATAGCCCAGTTCTCCATATTCGGTGCCAGCAGCCATCATCCCCCTGTCCACCAAATAATCGAACTTTCTGTATACATAAGTAACAGGGCCGGGATGTCTGCCCGACCCTGATAACTCACCGAGCTCATTTTGCCGTCGCGCCACCTCCCGCGCCGGCAAGCCGACACCGGGCCGGCGGCCACTGCCACTGACATCAGGACCCGGACCCCTTCCCCCGCGGGAATCCAGCCGTCCACCCTGTGGTCAAGATTATGCGCTTCGGCTTTTCAGCAACCGATACTGCAATCACATTATAACGAATCAACACCCCCCCTGTAAAGGAACCGCCGACCGTATCAATATCGCCTGGTCAACTGCTTAAATGAGGGCGGGTAATCGTCCAGCACCCCCGCTATGGTCACGTCGGGATGGGCGGCCAATTCGATTTCCTGCGGCGGGACGGGGCGCAGCTCTGGATCGGAGAATAGGCGTACCCGGGGCAACCACTGGCTGGCGGGGGTATACGCCACCACCGCACCCAGTTCGCCTGTGCTCAGTTTCACCACCGTACCGATCGGGTAGGGAGCAATACGCTGGCAAAACCTGTCCACCAGGGACGCGTCGTACAGTTCCCCCCGACCCTCCCGGAGATGAACCAGGCCTGCATGCGGGGGCACCCCCCGCCGGTACACCCGGTCGCTGGTCATGGCGTCAAATACATCGGCAATGGCCACCACGCGCCCTACCAGGGTGATCTCCCGCCCCGCCAGGCCCTGCGGGTACCCGGAACCGTTCATCCTCTCGTGGTGATCCAGGGCCGCATGAGCGGCCAGGTAACTCGCTCGTACGTACCGCACCATGAGGCGGTAGCCCTCCATGGGGTGAGCCCGTACCAGCGCCCACTCATCCTGCCCGAGGGCGCCCGGCTTGCCCAATATCTCCCGGGAGATGCGAATCTTGCCCAGGTCGTGCAGGATGGCCCCCATCCCCAGGTCAGTCAGTTCACAATCGGACATGCCCAGAGCGATACCCAGGACCCCCGCCAGGATGCATACGTTGACAGAATGAACACAGGTATAGTCATCGTGACAACGGAGGGCGGAAAGGCTCAGGACCACGTTGGAGCTTTCCCGCAATTCCCATATCACCCTCCTGACCACCTCAGCCACCCTGCCCAGGTCGGGCTCCTGCCCGTGCACCACCCCTTCCAGTACCGAGTGGACCGCTCGCGTGGCCATGGTCCGGGTTTCCTCACATATCGCATCGTCTATCTCCACGTCATCGAGCAGCCAGTCGCGAATGACCACGCGCGTGAATCCCCGCTCCCTGAGCCGGGCGATGAGGGACCGCGTCAGGGCGACTCCGGCTCCCACCAGTACTTGTCCGGAGGCAGTGCACACGGAACGGGCCAGCACTTCTCCTTCCAGTTCATCGCTCAGGGCGACCACGCGCATGGCCCATTCCGCTCAGGTCTTCAGGGATATCAGGAACTCGACCATGGCCCGATTGACCGGCTCCGGCCTTTCCAGCATCACCATGTGCCCGGCTCCGGGGATGATGCGAAGGCTTCCTCCCAGTTTCTCCGCCAGGTACCGGGCGTACTTGGGTGGGGTCAGGGCGTCCTCGGCACCCACCACCACCAGGGCGGGAAGCCGCAGGCCGACCACCTCCTGCATGCGGTCGAAACGGTCGCAAGCGCTGTAATCCCGGTGAAGCACCTCCACCGGCACCGCCATGTACTCGGCCCGCCCCCGCTCCAGCAACTCGGGTGCGGCACCGGGGGCGTATGCCATGCGCAGGAGGGTTTCGTCGCGCTCACCGCGGGCCATCATCTCCAGAGCGGAAGGCAACACCCGCAGACGGGCACCGGTCCCCACCAAGATCAACCCGGCCAGGGACCCGGGGCGGGACAGGCCCATCTCCAGGGCGATTGCCCCGCCCATGGAGTGACCGCCCACCACCACCTGCCGTCGCTCAATGGCGGAGTACCCTTCCCCGTCCCCTTCTGCCAGGAGCGCCTGCAGGCCCCGGAAGACCACATCCGCATAAGAAGGAATGGTGGAACGCGCCTCGCCTCCCGAGCGCCCGTGCCCGGGGAGGTCGAAGGCCACTACGCTCCACGCCGCGAGCGAACGCAAATGCGAGATCTGGGGCAACCAGTGGGAATGATTGCCTCCGGCACCGTGCACCAGGACTACTACCCCGCCCTCCGGGCGCAGCCAACCCGCCCAGTAAAGGTCGAAATCATCCACTTTCACCGTGGGCATAGTCTCGACACCTCTCCCCCTTTATCGACAATGCCACTCGCCCGCGAAAGACAGGTGCGCGTACGGCGCACGGTCCATCTGAGCGGTAACCTGGCCCCCCCGGCAGGCGAGAACGCCTGGTCGCGCCTCAACCGGAAGGAGCATTTGCCCCTACCGTAGAACCACCGGGGCGGAGGGGATGCCCATGCGTCCACTACAGGTTCCCCGCATAGTGCAGGTTGAGGTAACTTCGGCATGTCAGCTGCGCTGCACCTTTTGTGCCCGGACGGCCCTGGCCGACCGCTGGATCACCGCTCACCTGCCGTGGGAAGCTTTCTCCGCCCTGCTGCCGCACGCCGGCCGGATACAACTGGTACACCTGCAGGGCTGGGGGGAACCCCTGCTCCACCCCCGCCTGTGGGACATGGCAGCAGCCCTGAAACAGGCCGGTTGCAAGGTCTCGCTCACCACCAACGCCATGCTCCTGGACGAGGAGGCTGCGCGGGAAGCGTGCCGCGTGGGCCTGGACCTGGTGGCCGTGTCCCTAGCCGGCGCCCGTGCCACCACCAACGACGCTCTGCGGGTGGGGTCCTCTCTTGAGCGCATCGCCGCCAACGTTTCATTTCTTTGCGGGCAGAAGCCCCGTCCCCGGGTGGTGCTGATCATGCAGATGATGCCGCCCAACCTCCCCGAACTTCCCGAGCTCGTATCCCTGGCCAGGGAGTTGGGCGCCGACGAGGTGTCGGCTCCCAACCTGGATTACATCCCCAGCCGCGAATTGGACTCCCTGCGTGCCTTCGGCCGGGAACCGGATCCCGCCGTCTCCGAACTCACCGTCGAGGCCAAACGCAGGGGCGAGGAACTGGGGGTTGCAGTGCGCATTTTCGGATTGACCCTGCGAGACGACGTCATGGTCTGCGAAGCCGATCCCCTGCACAACCTGTGGATCGCCGTAGATGGCCGGGCCGGGCCCTGCGGCTACCTGGCCCTCCCCTCTCGGGAAGGGATCCCCCGCCTGTTCCAGGGCACATCCGAGCACGTGCCCCGCCTGACATTCGGTGACGTCATCAGGGGCCTTCCCGCGATGTGGCAGTCGCGCACAGCTCGCTCCTTCCGCCAGGCCTTTGCCCGCCGCCAGAGATGGGGCCAGGTGGAATTCGCCCTCGATGCACTCCTCAACCCGTCAGCCGCAGGCACGCCCCCGCCGGCGCCGCCCCCCTGCCGGCACTGCTACAAGCTCTACGGCATATAAGGACGGACGCACCAGGGCGCTCGGGTGGGCCGGGAGTCAGGGGGAGCGGGTGGTGATGGTGGCCCGTTCCAGCAGAACGTAAGGGAAGTACACGGAGGCCAGCCGCCTGGTTTCCCGGCTTATGCCCCCCAGGGCTTCTTTCAGGGCAGTGAAGGCGTTTACCGAGAACATGCAGTCCTTCACGCGCCCCACCCGTTCTCCATCCCGCAGCCGGTATCCCAGGGCCACGTTGCCCGTGACCACGCCCGCGTACAGGTTGCCAGACCAGGCCCCCATGAAGTTTTCCACCAGCAGGCCATCCCTGACGCCTGCCAGCATATCCCGCAGGGGCTGTTCCCCCGCGGGGATCACCAGGTTGGTCTGCCTGGGTACGGGGGGACCGTCCGCTAGTTCACTCCGGGATCCGTTGCCCGTGGGTGCCATCTTGAGAGCGGCCGCCGACTCCAGGTCGAGCAGGAAGCTGCGCAGCACGCCCCCCTCCACGATGGAGGTGCGCCGGGTCGGTACGCCCTCATCGTCGCAAAGGCCACTCCCCACCCCGCCAGGCAAACGGCCGTCGTCCACCAGGCTGAAGGAAGGATGGAACATCTCCTCCCCCAGCCGATCTCGCCAGGGAGATATCCCCCGCTGCACGGCCCGACCGTCCACGCAGGCCAGGATAGGCCCCAGAAGGTCGCGCACCGCTCGGGGGGCAAGCACCACCGGATACTCCCCGGGCGGCATCACCACATTGCGCCGCGCCGCCTGCAGGTCGTCCACCACCTGAGAGATCAGAGCGGGTATATCCACATCCAGCCTGGTGGAGGCGTCCCAGTTGTACACGTGCAGGAAGTTGCCCTCCTCGGTTACCTCTGCGATGAACGCCACTGACACACCGGTCTTCCGGTAAGCAGCATCCAGGCCGGCCGTGTTGATGACGCGGGTCACGGCCGTCTCACGGGCCACGCTGGCATGGGCGAGGGCGGGCCCGACACCGGAGAGTTGCGCCACGAAACCGCGTCCCCACTCCACCATCACGTCCTGCTCCAGGGTGGCTACCCGGCCATCCCACCACTCTCCCGGGTCGGAGCCGGGGCTCTCGCAGGGGAACGCAAATTCGGCCGGGGGGCCGTAACGGGCTGCCGCCATGGCCCGCTCCACCAGTTGCTCGGGCTCGCGGGCCACGGTGGTGGAACTCAAGCCCACCCGGCCCTCGTGGAGCACCCGCAGGGCAAAGGCCTGGTGACGCGTCATTTCGATACGCTTCAGGCGACCGGCCTCGAAGTTCACCGGGAGCCTTTCCCCGGAGGCCCAGAACACTTCGGCAGCGGCCCCGGACCGGCGCGCCAGGTCCAGCACGCGCTCCATGAAGGCAAACTCGGTGGCAAAGTCGGCTCGCATGTCACCGCTCACCCTCGTCACCTCCCCCCGATGACGGCGCGCCGGATACGGATGGGCGGGCTCCAATGGCTGACGGGAAGAGGAGCCTGGGCTCCCTTGCCGCAACCGCCCGGACCTTCCTCCGTACCCACCTCTCGCCCGATGGCATCGATGTTCTCCAGGGTATGGAACACGTTACCCGTCAGTTTCACTTCCCGCACCAGTTCCGCCAGTTCACCGTTCCTGATCATGCGACCGTAACCGGCCGTAAAGGTGAACATCTCCCCGTTTGTCTCGCCCCCGTAAGAGTCTACGGCGTACACACCCAGCTCGATCCCCTCCAGGAGATCCTGGAACGACGCCGTCCCGGGATCGATGCCGGTGTTGCGCATGCGACAGATCGGCGGGAAACGGAAATCCAGGGCACGGGCGTTGCCGGTGGGACGCTCCCCCAGGCGTCCGGCCGATTCGCGGGAATGGAGCCTGCCCACCAGCACTCCCTCTTTGATCAGGTAAGTTTTCTCCGTGGGGGTGCCCTCGTCGTCGTACGCCAGGTATCCCCGCGCCCCCCTGTCCAGACCGCTGTCGTAGATATTGAGGATGTCCCTGCCGAACCGGCGCCCCAGCCTCATAACCTGCTGGAGGGCAGGATTTTCGGCCAGGTCGTCTGCCTCGCTCAGGTGCCCAAATGCCTCATGCACGAACACGCCCGCCAGGCGGGAATCACACACCACCGGGTACTCACCAGCCTGGACCACCGGTGCATCCAAGAGGGCGGTGGCCAGCCGGCACACCTCCTCGACCCGGCTCTCCAACCCCCGTGCCACCCCGAAATCGCGGGAGGAACCGAACCCGTGGCGCGCGATCTGGGTCAACCCACCGCGGGTAGCCACCGCCGCCACCACCCCGCTCAGGTCCAGCTTCTCCTGGTAAATCGAGGTGCCGTGCGAAGTACACAGCCACAGGCGGGTGAACTTCTCCTGGTAAAAGACCTGCGAGGTGGTAACCGGCGGGCCCCAGGCCATAATGCACCGGTTGTACTCCCCCATCAGATCCACCTTTTGGGCCAGGCTCACCTTCCGCGGGTCTTCCCCGGCATCCAGATGCACTTCCGCTTCCACCGGATCGACCAGAGCCAGCGAGACCTTCTCGCCCCGTTCGCGACCCACCCGTTCCGCCGCAGCCAGGGCGGCACCCACCAGTCCCTCGGCGTCATCCGGACGGTTGAAGGAGACGAAACCCCAACCACCGTTTACCAGGGCGCGGATGGCACCGCCCGAGAGAACTGACTCCGCCACCGCCTCCAACCGCGGGCCCCGGTACACGATGCGCACGGTGGTGCTCTCCTCGTATCGGGCCTCTACGTAGTCGGCCGGCTTGCCCATCACCAGCCCCTGCAGGAACGCCTTCACCACATCACCTCCCGGCGTTAGTGGTTTCCCCATCCAGGGTCTGGTTCCTGCTGGCCAGCAGGAATCGGCGGGGGTCCCCTGGAATAGCGGATATTAAGCTTCCCGAAGTAACTGGAGGACTCCCGCTTGGCGGTACGCAGTCCCTTTGCGGCCCTGAGACACCGCAACTTCCGGCTGTACTGGATGGGCCAGTGCATATCCCTCATAGGCACCTGGATGCAGCGGGTAGCCCAGTCCTGGTTGGTCCTGGAACTGACCAACTCGCCCTTCCTGCTGGGGGTCGTGGGGGCGCTTCAGTTCACCCCCATCTTCTTCCTGGCCCTGCCCGCGGGAGCGGTGGCCGACCGCGTCCCCCGCCGGAAACTGGTCATGGTCACCCAGGCCTCGGCCATGACCCTGGCGTTCGTCCTGGGAATCCTCACCCTCACCGGGCGGGTCACTGTGGCCCACATCATGGTACTGGCCACCCTTCTGGGCGTGGTCACCTCCTTCGACACCCCCGCCCGCCAGTCTATGATCATGGACCTGGTGGGACGCGAAGATATCCTGAACGCCATCGCCCTCAATTCCACCAGCTTCAACGTGGCCCGGCTCATCGGCCCCTCGGTGGCAGGGCTCCTGATTGCCGCCACCGGCACGGGCTGGGCCTTCGTGGCCAACGGGATCAGTTTCCTGGCCGTGCTCATCAGCCTGGCCCTGATGAATCTGGAGGAACACCCCACCCCCGGGCGCATGGTGCTGCTCCGGGATATCGGGGCAGGGCTGTCCTTCATATCCCGTACGCCCCACGTGCTGGCCGTATTCGTAGCGGCAGGCCTCACCAGCACCCTGGCCATGAACTTCCAGACCCTGCTGCCCGTGCTGGCCCGGCAGGAAATGCACACCGGGTCGGAAGGGTTCGGCTTCCTGCTTTCCGCCCAGGGGGCCGGTGCCCTAACCGGCGCCCTGGCTCTGGCTGCCATCAGCGAGGGCGGCCCCCGTCCCCGCCTGCTCTGGGGGGCCCTGTTCGCGTTCACCGGCCTGGAGACGGTCCTGGGGATCATCACCGGCCCCGTCCCTCGGGGGCTTTCCTTCCCGGTGCTCATACCGCTGCTGGTGGCGGTGGGGTGGAGCATGATAACCTTCACCACCTCCGCCAACAGCACCATCCAGGTGAGCGTACCGCCCCAAATGCGGGGACGCGCCATGAGCGTCTACAGCATGCTCATGCAGGGCACTGGCCCGCTGGGGAACCTTATCGCCGGCACGCTGGCCGACCGCTGGGGGGCGGGGTGGGCGTTCACTGTGGGGGGTGGCTCCTCCCTGGCCGCGGCCCTGCTCATCACCCAGTGGTTATCTCGCGTCTCTCGCAGCATGGACCGGCCGTGCCCGGGAATTCATGGGCCAGCACAGCCATCAGGTGCTGGTCGCGCCACCGTCCCCCCGAGAAGACGGCCTCCCGCAACGTACCCTCGTGAACAAAACCGCACTTCCGGTAGCAGCGCTGCGCACGCTCGTTGTCAGCGTTGACGCGCAGGTATATGCGGTGGAAATTCATCTCCTGGAAGGCAAAGCGGAGCAGAGTGCGGATGGCGTCGGTACCGTAGCCACGCCCCCAGTACTCCTTTTCGCCGATGAAGATACCCAGTTCGGCCTGGCGGCGGGTGTGGTCGATGCGGTGGAGGCCGATCACACCGATGGGCTGGTCATCGCGGGCCTGGATCAGAAGGACGCGGTCGGTCTCACTCCGGGACACGCGTTCCAGCCAGTCCCGCTCCTCGGTGTGGGAAAAGGGGAAGTGGGGCATCAGGTACTGGCCCACCTCGCGGTCGTTTATCCAGCGCAGCAGCACGTGTATGTCTTCCACTTCGGGAGTTCTCAGGACGACTTTATCTCCCACCAGCACTGCTTATCCCTCTCTCCCTCTGCGGCACCGCCCAGACGGCGCCTCACCTCGCGGACACTGCCATCGGCCAGGTGGATCCGGAAGAAGATAGTTTCCTCTTCTTCCCCTTCCCACCACTTCCCTGCCTCCACCCACCGGTCAAGCACTTCCACCACCGGCAGGAAACCGTTGGCCCGAACAATCCCCAGCGGTACCGGTAATCCCTGCTCCCACCCCCACCGTACTACCGGGGTGTCGCGCGGCATGCCAACATCACCTCCGAGCCCCCGCCGCCCGTCGTCAGGCGTAGAAGGAGAGCATCAACTGGCGGCGGGCAGGAGTCATCCCCACGCGCACGACTTCGCGGGAATAACGTTCCCGCAAACCTTCCAGCACCGCCTGCAGCCGGTCACCTGCGGGTGCTGAAGGAACCGGCTCCCCACCCGGGAACAGTTGCAACTGCCCGAACCACGCCTCCTCCAGGCCACCAGCCACCAACCTCACTGCCTGCACTGCCCGCTCACCTGCCGAACCCGGCCGGTTCTGAGCGCACAGCAGCAGGCGTTCCCACAGGAGTCCCGCGAGCACGGCCAGACGGGCAGGATCACCTTCCCCCCGGGACAACCGACGCTGAACCCGGGTGCGCACACCTCCTTCCCACTCCACTTCCAGCACCAGTTCCCGGGTACCGTATCCCTTTTTCTGCAGGGCAGCCCCGGCTTCCCGGGCCAGCCACCTCAACCCTCTGGCCACCGCCCCGTAGTCGTACACCGGATCGGCAAAGTTGAGTCGCCGCTCTATCCTCTCCGGGGGGTGCCGGGGGCGTACTCCATCCGGCCCCTCCCCGCGGGCCAGGCGAGAAATGGTTTCTCCCAGAACACCGAACTTGAGGGCCAGGGTCTCTGCCCCCAGTCGGGCCACATCCCCGATACGGTACAATCCCAGCCGCAAGAAGCGTGCTACCACGTCTTCCGATACCGGCCACAGGTACCGTACGGGCAGGGAGGCCCAGAACTCAGCTTCACCCTGGGGGCTGAGTTCCAGCCACCAGCCCACCACCCCTTTTCCTCCGGCGAAAGGCACCAGCCGGTTACCCCGGACCGCCCCCGGCAACCGGGTTCGCTTCCCTTCCAGGAGGGCGTCATACAGCCATTCCGCCGCCCCCCGGGCCACCACCTTGCTGGAGGCGAGGGCTCCCAGCAGGCGGTACCCCAAGGCAGGCACCGCCTTCTGCGCCAACCCGGCCACCACGCGCTCAAGCCGCTCGGGCCAGGCGGTGTTCCAGCCCAGGTAGATCCGGTTCTCCGCTTCCGGATCGACGACCGGCGAAACGGTGGTGCCCAGATCCCAGAACCGACGCGCTTGTGCTTCGCATACCCCGGCGTCGTACGACACCACAATGGCCCCCGGACACAAATGCCCCAGCCGGGAACGTCTTTCCCCAACCCGCAGGCCGGGAAATCCACAGGAAGCATCGACCAGCCGGCCCTGGTGACAGACGAGCACGGGCCTTTCAGCCCTTTCACAGGGTTCGCTCCCCGTGACCTCCCGGGTCTCTTCCCCACCGGGGGAAGCATAGGCCCGGGCAATACCGCCTTCCAGCCACAGATAGATTACGCGGTCCATACCGGTAGCCCCCCGTGACAGCGAACCTCGGTTTGGTGACTTTACTCTAACAGGTGTTCGCATTGGTGTCAAGGGGTTTTTGTACTCCTGTTCGCCCGGATCGTCACCGCCATCGGAGCCATCGCGGTCATCACGACCGCAGACGTCGCGAGTCCTTCGTTGCGTGTCCAACGCCGGCTGTGGCAAAATCTACCCGGATGGGGGAAAACCGTTGACCGTTAACCTGGATGAATCACACCTGGAGACCATATTCTCGCCGGGCGGCCTGCTCGCTCAGGTGTTGCCAGCATACGAAGAACGACCCCAGCAACTGGAGATGGCCCGCCTGGTGTGGAGATGCCTGAAACAGGGCTCCCACGGCCTGGTGGAGGCCGGCACCGGGGTGGGCAAATCCCTGGCCTACCTCCTTCCTGCTGCCATCTGGGCCCTCAGCCGGGGCGAACGTGTGGTGGTCAGCACCCACACCATCAACTTGCAGGAACAACTGCTGCAGAAGGACATTCCCGCGGTCAACCGTGTCCTCGAACAGCTGCATGCCCCGCCCCTGCGGGCCGTACTGGTCAAGGGAAGGAATAATTACCTCTGCCTGCGCCGCCTGGACCAGGAAGTCAATACGCGAGAGCAGCAACTGAGCCTCGGGCTCCTGGCCAATGAAGCGGACCTAGCCACGAAGAGGCTGGCTGAGTGGGCAGGCCGGCCCGGTGCCAGCGGTGATCGGGCAGACCTACCTTTCCCCGTTCCCGCCGAAGTATGGACGAAAGTGCAGAGCGACAGCGACGAGTGCGTGGGAGAAAAGTGCCCCTTCCGTGAGGAATGCTTCTTCCGCCGGGCCCGCAGGCGTCAGGACGAATCGCACCTGCTGCTCACCAACCACGCCCTGCTGTGCGCGGACCTCAGGGTCCGCCGCGAGACGGGCGGGCTCGGGGTACTTGCCTCCCACGAAGTGGTGATATGCGACGAGGCTCACCACCTGGACCGGGTGGCGGCAGATCACCTGGGCACCCGATTGACCGGTTACCGCTTCGCCTGGCTGGTGCAAGCGGTAGAGGACCTGCTCGGCCAGTCCCGGGCGAAGGCAGTGCTGAGCGAACGCACCTTGCGGCGCTATGAGGAGGTGCTGGCCAGGGTCCGGGATTCCTCCACCCGCTTTTTCAACGATCTTCGTGACCGGTTGTTCTCCGCATCCCCCTCCGGCACCTGGCGTCCACTACGCTTGCGGGCCCCCCTCCCGGGATACCAGGAGCTGCTCACTGACCTCGTGCGCCTGGCCGACGCACTGGACCAGATCGCCGACATGGGTATGTCGGAGGAGCACTCCCAGCTTGCCGCCAACCAGGCGTCGCGCTGCCGCGCCCTCGGGCAAGAACTGGAGCAGGCGGCCACGCTTGGAGATCCCGCCTGCGCCTACTGGCTGGAACCGGCCCCCGGTACCCGCTACGGCGGGGTGGCACTGTGTTCTGCCCCCATATCCGTGGCGGAAGCCCTGGCCGAGCTGCTTTTTTCCCGTACCCGCAGCGTAATCCTCACCTCTGCTACTCTCGCCGTGGGCGGGGACTTCAGCTACACCGCCTCTTCGCTCGGCCTGGCCGAATACGAGGGCCTGGTGCTGGGATCCCCCTTCGACTACCAGCAACAGGCCCTTCTGTGCGTACCCGAAGACGCCGCCGCCACCGATCCCAACCGGCCCGGCTACCTGTCCTATGTGGCCGACAAGGTGCGGGAAATCGTGAGTATCACGCGGGGAAGAGCATTCGTCCTCTTCACCTCGTACCAGGCCATGAACCAGGTCTACACCGAGGTCGCTCCCCACCTGGAGGAAATGGGATACACCTGCCTCAAACAGGGGGATGCCCCTCGCGATGCGCTCCTGGAGGAATTCCGGCGCGACACGGGATCGGTCCTCTTTGGAGTGGATTCCTTCTGGGAAGGAGTGGACGTGCCGGGAGAAGCCCTCTCCTGCGTGATCATAGCCCGGCTACCCTTCGAAGTACCCGATGAGCCTCTGGTGGAAGCCCGGTGCGAACACCTGCGTTCCCTGGGCAAGGACCCCTTCCGGGAATACACGTTGCCGAGGGCGGCCATCAAGCTGAAGCAGGGATTCGGTCGCCTGATCCGCACCAGATCGGATCGGGGCGCAGTGGTGATCCTGGATCACCGTGTGGCCACCCGTTACTACGGGCGCTACCTCATGCGGGCCCTTCCCCCCGTACGCACGACCACCGACCTCACTGACGTGGCCATGCTTCTCGACCACTCCCCCTGAGCGGTGCCGACCAGGTAACCCGCTACCCCCGCCAGGTCCCGCACCAAGGCCACGCCGGGGCAACAACCTGCCGTGAGCAGTTGCGGCGTGTGGAGTCCGTCCCCCGCCTGCGGATTCACCCAGATGGGCCGTATCCCCAACCGGGCCGCCCCCACCACGTCCTGGTGAAAGTGATCCCCCACGTGGAAAGCCTCCTCGGGTGAAGCTCCCAGGTCACCCAGGGCACGCAAGAAAGGGGCAGGATGCGGTTTTCGCCACCCCGTCTCCGCCGAGATAACCACGGTTCGGAACAGGTGCCCCACCCGCGCCTCGGCCAGCGCCCGGTGGATGAAGGGGGCATGAGCAGCGTTGGACACGAGGCCCAGGGCCAGACCCGCCTCGGCCAGGTCCCCGAGAAGCTCCAGGCTGCCCGGCAACCAGGTTACCTGAGGCAGAAGCTCCCCGTAAATATCCTCCAGTACCCCGTCCAGCAGGACGGGGGGCGGGCATTCCACCCCCAGCCGGGGAAGAATTTCTTCCACGCAGCGCCGGGCCGGGCACTCCATCCAGGTTTCTCTGGCCACCTGCCGCAGGTGGTGTAGCATGCGTCGGCCCCGGTCCTGATCCACCTCCCGGGGAAGCGGCCAGCCCCGGGCCGCCAGGCCGGCCAGGGCGGCAGACACCAGACCATCCAGCTCCAGGTCCATCCAGGCCGGGCACTCGGCCAGGGTGCCTCCGAAGTCAAACAGCACGGCCTTCGTCGCGGTCGCCCCCTACGGTGTTCTCTCCGTGCTGTTTCGCCCCCAGCGGCCCCCGAACCTGCCATCCAGCACCTGCTGGGGCGTGCACCCCTATGGCGGAGTTCCTGCCGACCCCTGGAATAGGCCCCGGGGTCGGCGGGCGCGATGTTATGAGCCGACGGCCTGGGTCAGATGCTGCTGGTACTCTTCCAGCAAACCCTTGAGGCCGGCGAACACCGCCTTTTCACCGTACAACCAGCGCATCATACTCGGGGTGCGGGAGCGGATAAGCCCCACCGTGATGCGTTCTCCGCTCTTTTGCAGTCCCTCCAGCACCCGGAACGTGGTATTCTTGATCTCCTCAGGCGTGTTGCCCCAGCGAATACGCTTGCGAGCCGGCCGCGCCTGGGGAGCACCAGGATGTCCCGCCTCCCTGTCATCGTCACCGGAGGCTGCAGCATCCGGGGCTGCAGCCGGGCAAACGACGCTCTGACCCTCCCGCACCACTTCCTCCAGGAGCTGCACCCGGCTTTCCAACTGCTGAATCTGGCGGTGAGTGGCCTGCAGGGCTGCCCCCACCAACTGGTTGACGGCCTCGACGGTGCGCTCGATGGCCAGCCGGTAAGTGCGGTACTCTTCGTCCAGGCGGGCCAGGAGGGCTTCCTTCAGCGCAGGGCTCTGGCTCAGCACTCCCACGAGTTCCGTTATGTTGTAGCTCAAGGTCTGGCTTCCCTGGCGGTACTCGGGCCCGGAGATGTCCGCCGGTGTAACCACACGCCCAACGCGGCCCCTCTTGCCCTTCTTGTGACGGGCGCCGGAAGCTGACACCCGCTTCTCACGCATGTCCTGGTAGAACAGCTTCTCCACGTCCTCCATCCCACCACACTCCTTTTCCTATAATATGGTAACTGCACTCCTTATTGTACCCATTGTTGAGGGATATATTCCCAATTGGGGACCAACGTGTGCGAAACACCGGGCACCACCATCAGGCTGAGACCACCGGACAACATCGGCCCCGGCGCCGGACGTCCCCTGCCGGACCGCAGTCACAAATCTGACACAGGGGGAAGGACCTGCCGGTCGATCCGTGCAAAATAATGAGGTGACCACAGGAAAGGAGAGGGACCAGATGCGCACCGAAGAGCTGGCCCGTTATCTGACAGAATGGATCCACGAGCAGGTGGACAGGGCAGGAGCACGGGGTACCGTGGTGGGGTTGAGCGGGGGGGTGGACTCCGCGGTGGTGGCGGCCCTCTGCCAGCGGGCCTTTCCGCAGACGGCCCACACCCTGATCCTCCCCTGCGAGAGCAACCCCGTCGACCTGGAAGATGCCCGCCTGGTGGCCAGGTCGCTTAATCTGGAGCCCGTCACCATACCCCTCGACGGACCCTACGAGGCCCTGCGTCGGGTCCTGCCCGAGGAAGGTGCTCCCGATCGCCGCAGGATGGCCCTGGCTAACCTCAAGCCCCGCCTGCGCATGATCGCACTCTATTACTACGCCAACACCCACAACCTGCTGGTGGTGGGCACCGGCAACCGCAGCGAGTTGCACGTGGGCTACTTCACCAAGTACGGGGATGGAGGAGTGGACATCCTCCCCCTGGCCGGCCTGGTCAAAAGCGAGGTACGGGAACTGGCCCGCCACCTGGGCATTCCCGAACGCATCATCACCAAACCTCCCACGGCCGGGCTGTGGGCGGGCCAGACAGACGAAGGTGAAATGGGCCTCACTTACGCCGATCTCGACCGTTACCTGCTCACGGGCGAAGCTGAGCCCGCCGTCCGCGACTGCATCGTTCGCATGCACGAAGCCTCCGAGCACAAGCGCCGCATGCCGGCCCAGCCCCCGCTGCCGCCTCCAGGCCCCGGCGCACGGCGATCCGGCGCATAGCATGACGCCGGTGCATACCGTGATCCACAGCATAACGTGATATGGAGGTGGGCGCATGCCCGGGGAGACACCCCGCCTCCTGGGGCGGGAAGAAATACCGAGGCCTCTTGCCGAACGGGCCGAGACACCGGAGGCGGGGGTTTACGTGACCTCGTACCGGCACAGGATCTACCTTCTCGTTTGCGCTGGAGAGCAGAGGACTGCGGGGTATGAGTTGCGTCTCACCGCGTCGCTCGCCGAGCAGCTCTCCGCGGGAAAGCTGGAGGTGGAGCTGGTGGGCCCACCCCGCGGGGCCATGGTGGCCCAGGTCCTCACCTACCCGTTCCTTGTGGTGGACGTGGGGGAGGGACCGGTCCGGCTGAGGGAAGCCACACTCGTATCCCCCACGGGACGGCGCCCGATCCCCATCAACTTTTTAGGAGAAGTGCCCTCATAGGCAGGAATTATCCCCCCAACGGCGAAAAAAGAACCCCACGAGACTGACCGGAGGGGGGATAGTCGTGAGGAAGACGATAGCCGTGTTGCTGGCGCTGGGTTTGCTGCTCGGGCTGGCCGGATGTGCACAGAAGGCCGAGCAACCCGCGCCAGCGCCCACGGCTCAGCAACCCGCGCCACCGCCGGAGAAACCGGTGGTAAAGGTGGGGACGGAGGCCGCCTACCCGCCGTTCGAGTGGATAGACGAGAAGACAGGTGAGTTCAAGGGCTTCGACATGGACCTGATCCGGGCCATCGCAGATGAGGCCGGGTTCAAGGCCGACATCCGCAACATGGCCTGGGACGGTCTCATTCCCGCCCTGCTGGCCAAAGAGATCGACCTCATCATCTCGGGCATGACCATCACCGACGAACGCGCTCTGGCCGTGACCTTTTCTGACCCATACTTCAAGTCCGGACAGGTCATCATGTCCCGCCAGGACGCCAACATCAAGGGGCCGGATGACCTGGCCGGTAAGGATGTAGCTGTGCAGGTCAACACTACCGGCCAGTTCGCCATGGAGAAGTTGAACGAAAAGTTTAAGAGCGAGGGCAAGAAGCTGGTAAAGATAAAGAAGTTCAAGAGCACCCCCGACGCCATCAACGAGGTCAAGATCGGTGGTGCCGTCGCCTGCGTCATCGACCTGCCCGTAGCGGTAGAGCACATGAAGGCCAACCCCGGCGATCCCTTCGTGATCGGCCAACCGATAAACGTGGAGTACCTGGGGATGGCCATGCGCAAGGAGGATACTGAACTCCACGCCAAGATCAACCACGCCCTCGCTGCCCTCAAGGCCAGCGGCAAGTACGACCAGATCTACGCTCAGTACTTTGGCAAGTGAGAGAACCCGCGACGACAAAAAGTGAGGGAAGGGGGGCGTCACACCGTACGCCCCCCTTTTCTTGACCGGAGGTGCAACCCCCGTGACCCTCAATTGGGACATCATGGAGCGTTACTTGCCGTTCCTGGTGGGCGGGGCCTGGCTGACCCTGCGGCTCACGGTGATCACCACGGCCCTTGGCACCGTCATCGGCCTCTTCGCCGCCATCGCCCGCCTGTCACGATTTAAGGCGTTTTCCTGGCCGGCCGCCATATACGTCGACTTCTTCCGGGGCACGCCCCTCCTGGCCCAGATCATGCTTATCCATTTCGGCCTCCCCCAGCTATTCGGGTACAAGCCCAACATGGTGGTGGACGCCATTGCTGCCCTCAGCATCAACTGCGGCGCGTACGTCACCGAAATATTTCGGGCCGGCATCCAGTCCATAGAGCGGGGTCAGACTGAGGCGGCCCTTTCCCTGGGCATGACCCCCTTCCAGGCCATGCGTTACGTCATCCTCCCCCAGGCGTTCCGGCGGGTCCTGCCTCCCCTGGGCAACGAGTTCATCGCCATGCTCAAGGATTCCTCGATGGTGTCCATCATCTCGATGGAGGAACTCCTCTTCCGGGGCATGATTTCGGCCGGCCGCAGCTTCCGACCATTTGAGATCTGGATTACTGTGGCGCTACTTTACCTGGCCATGACCCTGCCGTTCACCCGGCTGGTGTCCTGGACGGAAATGAAACTCAAGCGCGAGCACCGCCGCGAGGGGAGCTGAAACGCAGTGAACGGGCCCATGTTGGTGGTCAAGGATCTTCACAAATACTTCGGCCGCCTGGAAGTACTAAAGGGCGTCAGCTTCGAAGTGGCGCGTCAGGAAGTGGTGGTCATCATCGGCCCCAGCGGAGGCGGCAAGAGCACCCTCCTGCGCTGCATCAACCGGCTGGAAGAGCCCACGTCGGGGGAGGTGTACATCGACGGCCAGTGCATCACCGACCGGCACGCCCCCGTGTGCCAGATCAGGCGCCAGGTAGGCATGGTGTTCCAGCTCTTCCACCTCTTCCCCCACCTCACCGCCCTGGAGAACGTGACCCTGGCCCCCATCAAGGTGCTTGGTATGGCCCGCCCGGAGGCCGAGGAGCTGGGCCGGGAACTGCTGGCCAAGGTGGGGCTGGCAGCCAAAGTGAACAGCCTGCCCGCGCAACTTTCCGGCGGGCAGCAGCAGCGGGTGGCGATCGCCCGCGCCCTGGCCATGCGCCCCAAATTGATGCTGTTCGACGAACCCACCTCGGCCCTGGACCCGGAGATGATCGGAGAAGTGCTGGCGGTCATGAAGGACCTGGCCCGGGAGGGGATGACCATGCTGGTAGTCAGCCATGAGATGGGGTTCGCCCGCGAGGTGGCCGACCGCATCATGTTCCTGGAACACGGCATCATCCTGGAGCAAGGTCCACCCGAGCAGATCTTCGCTTCTCCCCGGCACGAACGTACCCGCGCCTTCCTAAGCAAGGTGCTCTGATCCGTACCGGCGGTCCCGTCGGCCGGGAGCGGCGGCGTCATCCGCAGCCCGGTAACACCCGGGCCCAGCGCTCTCACCTCGCCCGCCTCCAACTGGTACGCCGCGGCAGGTAATTTTTGACGACTGGCGAATTTCACCAGTGAACGATCACGGGAGAGGGGGTCTTCCCATGAAGGTCGTGGTGCTGGGCGGAGCGGGGGACATGGGCAGCCGTGCGGCCAGGGAGCTGGGGCGCTCCCCCGAAGTTGAATTACTCACGATCGCGGACCGCAACCTGGAGAAGGCGAAACAGGTAGCGGCCTCCATAGGCCCCAGGGCGCAGGCCCGTGCCGTGGACGCCCGGGACCACAATGCCCTCGTACGTCTCATCGCCGAGCACGACGTGGCGGCGGGGGCCATCGGCCCCTTCTACCTCTTCGAGGCAAGGGTGGCCCGCGCGGCCATCGATGCCGGGAAGCCTTACGTGAGCATATGCGACGACTACGACGCTGCCCAAGCAGTGCTGGAACTTGACCCCCATGCGAGAAACCGAGGGGTCACCATCCTCACCGGTCTGGGATGGACCCCGGGGCTCTCCAACGTCCTGGCGCGCAAGGGAGTGACCATGCTGGATTCCGCCCGCGAGGTCCACATCGCCTGGTGTGGAGCCTCTTCAGACTCGGAGGGATACGCAGTTGTCCTGCACACCATGCACATCTTCACCGGCCAGGTTCCCACCTTCTCCGGGGGCAAGATGACCCAGGTGCGCGCGGGGACCGGCCGGAAAGTCGTCACCTTCCCCGAGCCCATCGGTCCCGTGGCCGTGTACCACGTGGGCCACCCCGAACCGGTGACCATCCCCCGCTTCATTCCCGGTCTGCAGGAGGTCACACTGCGGGGAGGCCTCACCGAGAGCTTTCTTAACTGGGTAGCCGTGGCTGTGGCCCGCCTGGGGCTCACCGCCACTCCCGCCCGCAAGGATGCCCTGGGGCGCATCATCAAGCCCCTGCTCCCCATGATGGAGAAGGTGGGGAAGCCTGCCCGCCCCCTATCGGGCATCCACGTGGAAGTCCGGGGCGAAAAGGACGGCATTCCGGCCCGGGTGAAACTGGCTGCTGTAGACCGCATGATGAACCTGACCGGTGTGCCCCTTGCCATCGGCACCCTGATGGTGGGACGGCGCCAGATCAACCGGCCCGGTGTGATCGCTCCGGAAGCCGAAGGGGCCGTACCTCCCGACCTCTTCCTCGAGGAACTGGCAGCCCGAGGTATCACCGTGCACACGGGACCAGTAGAGCCGATCCGTTGAACCGGCACCAGGAACCGGGGGAGGCGGGCCGCACGAGGCGGGCGCCCGGTGCAGGAACGGCGGCATGTGCTGCTGTGCTGCCGGGCAGGAGGAAAACGGGCGCGGTCAGCCAATAAGTTATTGCGTGACTCGAAGTAATTCCCCGGCCTCGTTCTTATCCGTGTCCGAAGGGGCCCCCACCGGAGTCCTGGTCCGGCACGTCCTCACGCTGGCGTGGCCCTCGGTCGCCGAACAACTATTTTTCGGCCTGGCGCAGGTGCTCATCCTCACCATCGTGGGAAACCTGGGGCCTGTCGCCATCGCCGCCGTGGGGGTATCCAACCAGCTCCAGTGGTTCTTTGTCTCCGGCTTCTTCGCTCTGGGGGCGGGTGCCACCACCATAGTGGCCCGCTCCATGGGGGCCGGGGATGCAGACACCGCGCGGGCTGCCGTGCTCCAGGCCGTGTCGGCCACGGCGGCCCTTTCTACCCTGGTGGGAGTTGCGGGGTGGATGCTGGCCCGGCCCGCCCTGCGGGCCATGGGCCTGGATGACCCTACCGCAGCCCTGGCGGTACCCTACCTGCGGCTCCTGTTCGCCAGCATTCCCCCCAGCGCTGCCGCCATGTGCCTGGGGGCGAGCCTGCGGGGAGCCGGCGACACCCGTACCCCCATGCTGGTCAACGCGGTGGGTACCGTCCTCAACATCCTCGTCGCCTACCTGTTGGTGGGGGGAAAGATGGGTGCTCCCGCCCTGGGCCTGCAGGGGGCAGGCATATCCTTCCTGGTGAGCGGCCTGTGGGGCTGTGCTGCGTTCCTGGTGACCACGGTCACCGGGCGGTGCGGCCTGCGCGTCGCCTCCTGGACCAGCTACCGCCCTGACCTCGGGCTGCTGGGGCGCATCCTCAACGTGGGTATTCCCAGCGCCGCCGAACAACTCGCCATGTCCTTCGGCATCCTCATGTTCGTGAGGGTGGTCACTTCTCTGGGCACCAGCACCTACGCCGCCCACCAGATCGCCGTCAACCTGACCAACCTCACCTTCCCCATCACTATGGGATTCGCAATTTCCGCCACCGCCCTGGTGGGGCAGTCTCTGGGGGCCCGCAAGCCGCGCCTGGCAGAAAGGTATGCGTATACGGCCCGAATGCTCGCCTTCGGCCTGGTGACGGCGGTGTCCCTCGCCACCGCCTTCTTCTCCCTGTTCCTGGCCCGGATGTATACCACCGACCCCCAGGTGACGGCCCTGGCCAGTTCTGCCCTCCGGATCGCCGCCGTATCTCAACCGGGCCTGGCCCTGTACGCGGTACTTGCAGGGGCGCTACGGGGAGCGGGTGACACCCGCTGGCCGCTGTACCTCACCCTGGTGGGGATATGGGGAGTGCGGCTCAGCCTGGGCTATCTGGGGGCAATCATCCTTCCCCTGGGCCTGTACGGCATATGGGGTGCCATCGCCTGCGACCAGTGGACCCGGGCCATCCTCGTCACCTTCCGCTTCCGCAGCCGCCGCTGGCAGACAATCCGCGTCTAGCGCCGCTCGGCGCAGGTGACGCCGATCGCCCCCATCGACGCAGAGTACGGAGACCGGGGACGACAACGGGGGTGGGAGGAGCGATCAGCCTTCGGCCGGGCGGGGGCGTAGCAGAGGGAAGAGGATGACGTCCCGAATGGAAGGTGAATCCGTGAGTAGCATCACCAGGCGATCGATACCGATCCCCAGGCCGCCGGTGGGGGGCATCCCATATTCCAGGGCAAGGAGGAAGTCTTCGTCGAAGGGATGGGCCTCCTCGTCACCCCGGGCCCGCACGGCTGCCTGCTGCTCGAAGCGCTCCCGCTGGTCAAGGGGATCGTTCAGTTCCGAAAAGGCATTTGCTATCTCCCGGCAGGCCACGAACGCCTCGAACCGGTACACCAGCCCGGGATCATCTGCCCGGCGTTTGGCAAGCGGGGACATTTCCACCGGGTAGTCGATCAGGAACGCGGGCTGCACCAGGTGGGGTTCCACTTCCTCCTCCAGGATCTTGTCGATGACGTTGGCCTTGGTGGCGGGCTTGTCCAGGCGCAGCCCCCGTGCGGCAGCCACCTCGGCCGCATCCCGGTCATCCCTGATGTCCTCGGGACCCAGGCCAGCATACCGGCGCATGGCATCCCACAGTCGCAGCCGCGGCCAGGGCGGATTCAGCTCAATCCGGTTCCCCTGGTAAGTGATAACCGTGGTCCCCAGGACTTCCCCCGCTACCCGGGAAATCATCTGCTCGGTAAGTACCATCATGTCCTCGTAGTCGGCATAAGCCTGGTAGAGTTCCAGCATGGTGAACTCGGGGTTGTGACGGGTGGAAATCCCCTCGTTCCGGAACACCCGCCCGATCTCGTATACTTTTTCCAGGCCTCCCACGATCAGCCTTTTAAGGTACAGCTCCAGTGCAATGCGCAGGTACAGGTCGAGGTCAAGGGCATTGTGGTGGGTGATGAACGGGCGTGCGGTCGCCCCGCCCGCCACCAGGCTCATCACCGGGGTCTCCACCTCGTAGAACCCCCGGGCATCCAGGAAGTTACGGATGGCACGCACCACCCGGGCCCGCGTGAGGAACACGTCCCGCACCTCGGGGTTCACCATGAGGTCCAGGTAGCGGTAGCGGTACCGGAGTTCCACGTCCCTCAGGCCGTGCCACTTCTCGGGCAGTGGTCGCAGCGACTTGGTGAGGAGTTGCCACCCTTCCGCCTCCACCGAGACCTCGCCCCGGCGGGTGCGCATGACCTTGCCCCATACTCCGATGACGTCGCCCACGTCCAGCAAAGTGAAGTCATCGTACTGCCCGCCCGGCAGCACATCAGCCCGAGCGTAAACCTGGATGCGACCGGAAATATCCTGCAGGTCGGCAAAGCTGGCCTTCCCATGCACCCTGATCCCCATCACCCGGCCGGCTACCCTCACCGGGCGCCCCTCCAGGGCGGCAAAGTCCTCTCTAATTTGCTGGGCGAAGTGGGTCTTCTCGAACCTGCCCCCGAACGGGTCGACCCCCTTCGCCCTCCATTGCTCCAGCCGGGCCCTGCGGGCCTCCAGCACGTCGGACAGCCTGGGCTCTTCCCTGCTCATCTCCAAACTGGCTTTTTACCTCCCCAGCGCCACGATCTCGTAGCGGAAACGACCCAAAGGCGCCGCCACTTCCACCTGAGAACCCACCTTCTGCCCCAGGACAGCACGCCCCACCGGGGACTGGTCGGAAATCCGACCGGCAGAAGGGTCGGCCTCCGCCGAGGAGACGATAGTATAAGTGAACTCGTCCCCTGTGTCCACGTCGCGCAGCGTTACCCGCGATCCCAGGCTGACCCGTTCGGGGTCGATGGCCTCCCGGTTGAGGACGCGGGCATACCGGAGCACATTCTCCAGTTGCGCGATCCGCGCTTCCACGAAGGCCTGCTCGTTCTTGGCGTTCTCGTATTCCGAGTTCTCGTCCAGGTCCCCGAACTGACGGGCCTGCTTGATCCTTTCGGCCACTTCCCGCCGGCGTACCGACTTCAGGTATTCCAGCTCCTTCTCCAGCTTCTCCAGGCCCTCCGGCGAAAGAACGATTTCTTTCTGGGCCACCTGATCTTCTCCTCCCTGGAGTCTAGCTCCCCAATTAATCGGACTCCACCGGCAATATATGAAGGCCCCGGACATTACTGCCCGGTGCTCACTCAATGGCATCCCCGATTATATGCGCACCCCCCACACCTGTCAACCATGCCACGCTGCGCCCGTTTGGCCCCAGAATGGCACCCGCCAGCGACCAACCGCATTCCCTGGCCGCCTGCCACACCCGGTCCAGCTGGCGGGCCGATAGCGGCCCCCTTGAACGCGGAGGCGGGAGGGCCGCCTCCAGGCCCCCCGCCGGCAGAAACCCTTCCGGCCATCCCCATACCCGCCACCACCAGGCGGGTATGCCGGGCCGTTTTGCCCCTGCGCAGCCAGCGGGGTCACGGCCCGGGATCCGCTGTTGCTAACGAATTGCCAACCGAAGGCGGATCCCAAACCCGCTCCATGGCCCGGGCCGCTTCCTTCTGGGTATCGGGCAGTACATGGCTGTAAACGTCGAGGGTCAGCGCCACCGAGGAATGCCCCAGCCGTTCCGAGACCACCTTCGGGTGCACACCCTGGCGCAGCAACACGGTGGCATGGCTGTGCCGGAGGTCATGGAAACGGAGAACGGGAACCCCGGCTACCAGGGCAATCTCTTTCAGCCTCCTGGTGATGTTGGGACGCTGAAGGGGCTTGCCTTTGTCCGTGCTGAACACAAGACCGTAGTCTTGCCACGAAGAACCCGCCCTCCACCTTTCCTCCATCTGCTGCTTCCTGTGTTGCCGAAGCACCTCGAGGGAAACACAATCCAGCGGTATCGGCCGCCGCGAACGCGGCGTCTTGGGCTCCTGCCACCTCGGCTCCGGCCCGCTCGGCCGTCCGACCAGGGAACGCCTTACCTGGATGACACCCCGGTCGAGATCCACATCCTCCCACACCAGGCCCAGCAATTCCCCCAGGCGCATTCCCGTCGCCAGCGCGAGGTGAAACAGCGGGTAGTAGCGCGAACCCCGGGCCTCGCGCAGGAATAGCCGGATCTGTTCTTCCGTCCATACGTTCACCCGTCCGACGCCCGGGGATGGGCATTTCACCCCGTCGGTGGGACAGCGCGCGACCATACCCCACTTCGCCGCCTGCCTCATGGCCACCCGCAGCACTGCAAAGACGCTGGCACGCGTTCCCCCCGATAGCGTGTCCGGCAAGGCGCACAGTGCCTGCTGGACATCAACGGGGGTGAGTGCGACGAGGTACCTGCTTCCCAGAGTCTGGTACCAGTACCTGAGGCGCTCCTTCCAGGATTCGTAGGTTGCCGGTCGCAGTCTTTGCTTCACGGTGTCCAGCCACCACTGGAGATATTCCCCCACCGTTAACCTTGTGGGAGCCATACCCAGGGCACCCCCGTCGACCTGCAATAGCAGTTGCGTCAGGGTGCGCTCCGCATCCCGCCTGTTTCCTTTCACCGTCACCCACTTCTGCCGCCGCTTGCCCGTCTGCGGGTCGCGGGGCAACTCCACCACGACCGTCCACCCGTTCCGGGATCTCTTCCTGATGTGCCCTCTCACCTCTCAGCGCCCCCCTGAAAGCCGCAGATGCCGTCCTCCCCATATGCCTAATGCGCTCCGGGGCGGACAATGCCCACGCCCTCTCCAGGGGACCTGCCCCGGTACCTGCTGCAACGGTCCGCACTTCTGCGGCAAGTTCATCCCATACGCATTCGCCCAGGGAGCGCCAAAGCAAAATGAGATCGGCACCAGCCAAGTGGGAGCGACATTGGCGCTATTCGGCGGTTACGCTTGTTCCGCCTGAGCGGCGGTCAGCCCCGCAGACTGCGAGCGCCGCTGCGAAAACCTCCTTCAGCGGAACCCCCGAGGAGGCAGCCAGTGCCTTGCAATCGCCGTATTCGGGCGCCACGTTCACCAGCTTGCCCCCCAGGTAGGCACACTTGACCCGGACGGTGCCGTAGGGGGTCGTCACCTCCCTGACCTCTCGCGACGCCAGCCATCGCGTGACCCGGTAGCCCCTCACGCCTATGGTGGTCGTCTCGCGCAGGAAAACCGAAATCACGGCCGCCAGGTCAGCACCACGGCACAGCGCGGAAAGCACCGCTCCGGGACGCTGCTTCTTCATGTACGCAGGTCTCATGAACACGTCCAGAGCTCCCGCCTCGAACATGCGTTCTTGAACGTAATCGTAGAACTGCGGGTTCATATCATCGATGTTACACTCCAGCAGGAAGCAATGCTCCAGCTCGGCGCCCAGGTCCCGCGCTGCCTCCGCCTCGCAAAAAGTCAAGCCCTCGTCCAACCCGTCGCCGGCAACCCAGGCAGTTCCCACGGCCAGGCGCAATACGTTGGGACGGGGGAGATTCCGGGTTCCTGCCCCGTACCCGACGGCTTCGGGAACCATCCGCGGCCAGGACAGTGTCGGCCGGGCCATGGCCTTCATGAGGGCCGCCCCCGTGGGGGTCACCAGTTCTACCTCGCCGGGAGCCCCCTTCACGGGGAACCCCCTCAACAGTTCCAGTGTGGCGGGCGCAGGAAGGGGAATCACGCCGTGCGCCGCAACGGTTTCACCACCTGTCAGCGGCAGCGGGCCGCACAACAACATCTCCACTCCCAGGAGCCTCAGTCCCTCCACCACCCCTACCACGTCCACTATGGCGTCGATCGCCCCCACCTCGTGGAAGTGCACCTGATCGGGAGGGACGCCGTGTATGCGGCCCTCCGCCTCCGCCAGGAGCCGGAAAACTTCCTTGACCCGGGCCACGCTGGCACCGGGGAGAGAGCTGCAATCAAGCAGGGCGAATATCTCATGCAACCCCCGGTGCACGTGTCCTTCGTTCACGGCCGGCCCGCCCCCGCCCCCCTCTGCCAGAAGCACGTCGGCCTTGGTTGCCGAAATGCCGGCCTTGTTCACCTTCCGGGCCACTATTTGAACGCCCTGGAGGGGAAGTGCCCCCACGGCACGGTTCAGATCCTCGACGCTCACGCCGCAGTCGATTATGGCCCCCAGCAGCATATCCCCGCTCACGCCGGAGGCAGGGTCCACGAAAGCCAGCCGCAAGCCCCTGGCGTCCTCAGCCACCGGTGACCCCCCTACTCGTCGCAGTTTATCAGGTGGGCAATCTGCGCCGCGCCGAAGCCGTTGTCGATGTTCACCACTGCCACGCCGGGCGCACAACTGTTGAGCATGGCCAGCAACGCGGCCATCCCGCCCAGACTCGCCCCGTACCCCACACTGGTGGGGACCGCTATCACCGGCCGCCCCACCAGCCCGGCCACCACACTGGGCAAGGCCCCTTCCATGCCCGCCGTCACCACCACCACTCGCGCCCGCCGCAGGAGGCGGAGATGGGGAAGCAAGCGGTGCAAACCCGCCACCCCCACATCGTAAATACGCTCCACGGGGTCGCCTGCCACCTCCAGCGTCACCGCTGCCTCCTCCGCCACGGGCAGGTCCGCCGTCCCCGCCGAGACCACTGCCACAAAACCTCTGGGCCGGCAATACCCCGCCCCCCGATCGATTCCGGAACGCAGGACGATGATGCGGGCAGCGGGGAAATACTCCGCCTGCGAGTTCCACTTCCGCACAGCCTGCCAGACCTCTTCATCGGCTCGCGTGGCCATCACCACCACATGCCGGGAGGCCAGCTTCTGAAGGATCTCGACCACCTGCGTCGGGGTTTTCCCCTGACAGAACACAACTTCCGGGAAACCCAAACGCAGGGCACGGTGATGGTCCGGCTTGGCAAAACCCATATCCTCATATGGCAGTACAGCCAGTTCCTCGACCGCCTCCTCAACGCCGAGGTCGCCCCTTCGTACTCGCTCGAGAAGACTCACCAGAGCAGCTCTATCCACCGCCCCCAGCTCCTCACCGGCAAGCCGCCGCCAGGATGGTCGCGATCCGGCAATAACTTACTGCGGACCGCCATTGCCCAACACCTCGTCCATACTACCGCTGCGGTAACCCTGCAGGTCCAGGGCCACGTATGCGTAGCCAACCCCCTTCACTGCCCGCACCACTTCCTCCCGGGCCGCCAGCACCGCCCCAATCTCCCCGGGAGCCACCTCGATGCGGGCCACCGTTCCGTGATGCCTCACACGGACTAGCCGCAGTCCCAGAGTGCGCAGACTCCTTTCCGCCTGCGCCACCGCCTCCAGACCCGCCCGGGTGATGGCAGTGTGGTAGGGAAACCTGGTGGCCAGGCAGGCCATGGGGGGCAGGTCCCATGTGGGCAACCCTGCCTCCCGGGACAACTGGCGGATCTCGGATTTGGTGAGCCCGGCCTCCTGCAATGGGCTGCGCACCCCCAGCTCGGCGATGGCCCGCGCTCCCGGCCGGTACTCCAGCACGTCGCTGGCATTGGAACCCTCCAGGACACACGCCAGCCCGCGATCCCTGGCCACATCCCACAGCAGGGAAAGCAGCGCCCTCTTGCAGTGGTAGCAACGGTCGGGCGGGTTCGAGGAAAACGCAGGCAGTTCCAGCTCGCGCGTCCTCACCACCAGGTGTAGAACCCCCATGGCTCCGGCCAGTTCCCGGGCGCGCTCGACCTCATCCTCGGGGTGTATCTCCGAACTTGCCGTTACCGCCAGCAACCGCTGCCCCAGTACCTCCCGGGCCACGTATAGCAAATAAGTACTATCCACGCCCCCCGAAAAGGCCACCACAGCACCTGGGATCTCGGAAAGAATGCGTCTCAGATGTTCGTGCTTCGACATCGGCCGGCAGACCCCCTTCGATTCGGGGCTAGTCGTCAAGGTCACACATGAGCAACCCCGCGGGCACCTTGGGATGAAAGTAAGTGGTCTTGCGGGGGAAGCGGAAGCCCTCCCGCGCCTTCCGAAACACCTCCCCGACCGAGACGGCGGGTGGGAAAAAGGCGGCCCGGGCCCGGCCCCCCAGCACCTCCCGCAGGGCGCAAACGGCATCCCTGGTGTACTCCACGGCCGCACCAGCTTCGCCCAAGATCCCGCGCGCTGCCACGCCCGCCTCCGAGAGGATGCCGTCGAGGAGCTTCAGGGCCTCGGCCGTTTCCCCGCGGTAACCCAGGGCCCAGGCTCCCTGGTCGGTCACCGCCACCAGCCGGATGTGGCCGTCCTCCGACCTCGCCGGCGGCGCGAAAGCCTCCCACCAGGAAGCAGCCCTGTCCTCGCACCCGAAGGGAATATCTCCCGGAATCGGTTCGGTGGTGAAGGCGCCCCGTACCCTTTCCATAATTTGATCCCGGACACCCGGCGAGATCCGACGCACCACTCGGTGGGTAGGTAGTACCACCAGCCCGGGATCGGTGGTCGCCACCAGGGCGGCCAGGACGCGCCGATGCCCCTCCTCCCCCGTCTCCCCGGCAAATCTCCGGGCTGACTCGTACCGGTGGTGGCCGTCGGCGATCACCACGGGACCGCTGCCCACCGCCGCGGTCACGCGCTCGATGGCGTCTTCCGCTGTCACTCTCCAGGCCCGCAGGGCCTCCCCCTCGCCGACGGCCTGCAGATCGGGATCATCGCCCCGCGCCTCCCGCAAGGCGGCCGCCACGCTGCCCTCGGGGTCCTCGTACAGGGCAAGTATGGGGCTGAACTGGGCCCGGCAGGCGCGCAGCAGGTGCAGGCGGTCTTCCTTGGGCTGGGCCATGGTGTCCTCGTGCGCCAGTACCCCCGCCGCGACCGTCAGGGTCCCCACTACCGCCGTGCGCACCAGCCGGCGGCCACCGTGCCAGAACTCGTGCTCGCACAGGTAGAAGGCAGGGAGTCCATCCCGCACCAGAATGCCCGCCCGCCGCCACGCCGTCCACAGGCTGGCCGCCTCCCGGTAACGCTCCGGTGAACCCCCGGCCACGGGGACGGTCAGCTCCAGACGCACCGCGTTGTACGGGTGGCGGGCGGCCAGCCGCTCCCCCAGGGCGGAATCCACCACGTCGTATGGGGGCGCTATCACGGGACCCAGGTCGCCGCCCACCACGCGGGGGTCAAAGTGCACGGCACGAAATGGCATGAACCTGGCCACGTCGATCCCTCCTGATCAGTTTCACCGCAGGTATACGGGCCGGACGGAGAGGACACCCTCGACCCGGGCGATCTCAGCCAGGGCATCGGCGGGCGCGGGGGAATCCATACCCAGCACCATGATGGCCTCCCCGCCGCGGATCTGCCTGGCCACCTGCATGCCCGAGATGTTGACACCGGCCTTGCCCAGGATGGTCCCCACATGCCCGATGATTCCGGGCTGGTCGATGTGAGGGCACACGAGCATGAAATCGGCCGGAGACACGTCGATGCGGTAACCGTCTATGCGCACCAGACGAGGTTCCCCTCGTGCCGAGAGGCTTCCCCCTACGGCGCGCTCACCGCGGCTGCTGCTGGTCGAAACGGTGATCCCGCTGGGGTAGCCGTCGGTGTCATCCGCCCTCACCTCGGTCACCCTGATCCCTCTCTCCCGGGCGAGCAGGGGGGCATTGACCGCGTTCACATGCTCCTGCAGGAGCGGCCGAAGCATCCCCTTCAGCACGGCATTCAGGAGGGGGCGGGTATCCAGGCTGCTCACTTCGCCCGCCCAGGCCACGCGCACCCCTCGGATCATCCCTTCCGACCACTGCCCGGCGAAACGGCCCAGCATCTCCGCCAGGGGCAGCAAAGGCGCCAACTGCCTGCTCTCCTCGGGAGCGGGGGCGGGTGCGTTCACCGCATTGGGTACCAGCTCACCCCTCAACACGGCGAGGATGGCGCGGGCGGTTTCGACGGCCACGCTGGCCTGTGCTTCCGCAGTGGAAGCACCCAGGTGGGGTGTCAGGATCACGTTGTCCAGGCCCAGCAGGGGGTGGCCGGGCGGGAGTGGTTCGGAACTGAATACGTCCAGAGCCGCCCCGGCCACCTTACCCTCCTGGAGGGCACGGACCAGCGCCCCCTCGTCCACCACCTCACCCCGGGCGCAGTTGATCAGGCACACCCCTGGCTTCATGCGCGATATTGCCTCTGCGCCGATCATTCCCCGGGTATCCGGGGTCAGGGGGACGTGCAGGCTGATGAAGTCCGCAGTCGACAAGATCTCTGCAGGCTCGGCCGGGGTCACGCCCGTAGCGATGGCCCGTTCGGGGGAGACGGCGGGATCGTAGGCGAGCACCCTCATCCCCAGGGCCAGAGCTCGCCTGGCGACTTCCGACCCGATCCGCCCCAACCCGAACAACCCCAGCGTCTTGCCCCGCACTTCCTTGCCAAGAAAGCGGCTCCTCTCCCAGCGCCCCGACTTCACGTGCTGATGGGCCTGGGGAATCTTCCGGGCCAGGCACAGGAGCAACCCGATCGCGTGCTCGGCCACCGCGACCGCGTTGCCGCCCGGCGCGTTGACCACCACGATGCCCTTGCGCGTGGCCGCCTCCAGGTCTATGTTGTCGACCCCCACCCCCGCCCGTCCGATCACTTTCAACCGCCGCGCCTCCCCAATGCAGCGTGCCGTGATGCGGGTGGCGCTGCGAACCATCATCCCGTCGTACTCCCCGATGAGCTCCAGAAGCTGCTCCTCCCGGAGCGGTCCCGTCACCTCAACCTCTGCCTCTTGCCTGAGCACCTCGACGCCTTCCGGAGCCACTCCGTCCGTCACCAGGATCCGCATGGTGTTCGCCCCCCCAAAACAGCTTTTGGCCCTCCGCGGCGCTACACGGCCCCCGGGCATCGCCCCTCGCCCGCGAACACCTTTTCCGCAGCCGCCACCGCCAGCCCCGGCTCCAGCTCGGCTCCCAGGTCGCGACACGCCATCTCCAGGGCTGCCAGGACCACCACCGCATCCTGCCACCCCACCTGTCCCACGTGCCCGATCCGGAAAATCCGCCCGGCCAACGGCCCCTGGCCGCCGGCCAAAACCACCCCGTAGCGATCCTGGAGCAGGGCGAGAAGCTTACGCCCGTCGAGCCAGTCGGGAACCTTCACCGCCGTGACCGTGTTGGACGCGCACGCCTCAGCAGCCAGCGTCTCCAGCCCCAGTGCGCGCACACCCGCCCGTATGGCCCGGGCCACCACCGCGTGGCGGCGGAAGACGTTCTCCAGTCCCTCCGCCTCGAGCAACCGCAGCGACTCCCGCAGGGCGTAAAGCAGGGAAACCGCGGGTGTGTACGGGGTCTGGGGGCTGGGCCTCTCCAGGAACTCACGCGCGCGCACGAAGCTCCAGTAGACGCTCTGACACCGGGTTCTCCCTACCTTCTCCCAGGCCTCCTCGCTTACGGCCACCAGCGCCAGCCCGGGCGGCGCCATCAGCCCCTTTTGGGATGCCCCCACCAGCACATCGATGCCCCACTCGTCGGGGCGCACATCTATGGCCCCCACCGAACTGATCGCATCCACCACGAAGAGCACGTCGTCCCCCGGGATGGCCCGACGCAGTGCGGGCAGGTCCATGGTCACCCCGGTGGACGTCTCGTTGTGAGTTACCACGAGGATTCTGATGGAGCGGTCGGCCTCCAGGGCCCGGTTCACCTGGACCGGGTCGACAGGGGCGCCCCAGGGGAACTCCAGGGTTCGTACGTCGGCCCCCATGACGCGCATGATCTCGGCAAAACGGGCCCCGAACTCCCCGGCCACCGCCACCAGCACCCTTTCCCCGGGAGCCACCAGGTTGGCGGCAGCCGCTTCCATGGCACCCGTGCCGGCGGCCGGGAAAATGAGCACCTGGTGGGTCGTCCTGAAGACCCGCTTGAGCGCTCCGGTCACTTCCCCGAGCAGCGCACCGAATTCGGGCCCCCTGTGGTTGATCATGGGCGCTGCTTCCGCCAGGGCCGCCCGTGCGGGCACGGGCGTGGGCCCCGGAATCATCAGGTACTGCCTGTGCGTCATGGACAACTCCCTCCCTTGCTGCCTCCGCTGCCACGGGGCGAAATAGTAAAAGGCCTCTCGCCCCCTGCTGTCGGGGACGAGAGGCCAACTCCCGCGGTGCCACCCCGCTTGCTGCGACAAAAGCCGCAACCTCTTGCCGGGCAGTAACGGGCCCATACCGTCCGGGCCTTGGGATGTGCCTCGGCCCGCCCTCAGGGCCGGATCCCCCCGGCCGGGTGGCCAGCTCGCACCGGCCGCTGGCTCTCTTTGCACCCGCCGTCCGGGGTAATTCGCCCCTCATGGGTTTGGCGGCAGTATTTAGGGCACAGTTTAGCGGCTCTCCGCCGACGTGTCAAGGGCCTGTCGCATTTTGTGCACGCAATCGTGCACGTGACCCACGGATCGTCGGTGCTGGTGGGGGCCACGAAGGGCGGGAACGCCGGCACAAACCTTCCCCCGATCGCCAAACCGGCCCCGCTCATCGGGCCACGGGTAGTTACTCATCCACCGCACCTCCCCCACGGGTGCGCTCCCAGGAGCGCACCGCCCTCACGAAACCGAAGACTTTATGCCGATCCTTAACTCCGTCCCTTTCCACCCCGCTGGACACGTCCACACCGGCGGGAAGGAGGTGATCCAGGGCTCGACCCACATTTTCGGGGGTCAACCCTCCCGCCACGATCACCGGCCTGGGCCACACGATGCTCTGGCCGCTCGCCCACTCCCAGGTGAGACCGGTTCCCCCACCCGCCCCGGCGGCGGTGTCGAGCAGAAAGTACTCGGCCAGATTGGCCAACCGCAGCGCCTGCTGTATCGATCGAACTGCCTCCGTCCTTCCCATCCCCACTGCCAGGATCAACTTGACGTCGGGCCGTAACCGGCGCAGTGCCGCCATCACGTCGCCGCGGTACCGCCCGTGCCACTGCACGGCGTCCAGGGGCACGGCATCAACCAGCCCCAGCAGCCCGTCCAGGTCAGGGCTATCCACCACGCCCACCTTCGTGACCCCCCCGGGGACTCGGGCGGCCAGCACCCGCGCCTGCTCAGGATCCAGCCGCCGGCGGCTCAAGGGGTGAAACACGAACCCGACCGCGTCAGCTCCCGCCTCCACTGCCCAATCGACCTCCTCGCCCCGGGTCAGGCCGCATATCTTCACCAGCACCCCCATCGCCGGCCCTCCCCTCACGCCTCGACCCCGCCACCCGCTGCTCCCCAGCCGGCGGCCTCCGGCGGCGCCGCCAGCCAGCGCAAAGTCCCGGCGGGGTCCGGTGAGGTCAGCAGGGCCTCCCCCACCAGCGCTGCCCTGACCCCGATGGCCGCCAGCCGCTCCAGGTCCGACCGCTGCCGGATGCCGCTTTCGCTCACCACGGTCACTCCGGGAGGGCAGCGGGGAGCCAGCCGCTCCGTCACTCCCAGGTCGGTGCGGAAAGTGGAAAGGTCCCGGTTGTTGATGCCCACCAGGTCCACACCTGCTGCCAGCACGCGTTCCAGTTCCGCTTCCTCGTGTACCTCCACAAGCACCTCGATCCCCAGTTCACGAGCCAGCGCGCAGAACTCCGCCAACCTGGCGTCCGGCAGCACCCGCGCGATGAGGAGCACGGCATCCGCTCCCAGGGCGGCCGTCTCATACACCTGGTACTCGTCCACCACGAAGTCCTTACGTAACACCGGCAGGCTGACCGCCCTTCCCACCTCGGCCAGCTCCTCCGGCCGGCCCCGAAAGTACCTGGGCTCGGTCACCACCGAGATGGCCCGGGCGCCGGCAGCTTCGTACCGGGAGGCAAGCTCATCGGCCCGGCAGTCGTTCATAAGCGGGCCGCGGGACGGAGAGGCCCGCTTGATCTCGGCGACGATGGCCGGCCATGCCCGCGACCCCCCGCGTAGGGACTCCCGAAACCGCCGCCGCGGCTGTGCACTGCCAGCCTGGTCCCTGAGCACACCCAGGGGCAGGCGTGCCCGCCTTCGCGAGACCTCCTCCCGGGCAGCCGACACCAGCACCTCCAGAAATCCGCCCCCAGCCAACAGCGATCCCCCCTACGCGGACGCTTCCCCCTTCAGGACCTCGGCCGTAAAGCGCCGCAGGGCTTCCAACTTGCCCATGGCCCTGCCGCTGTCCACGACCTCGGCAGCCAGGCGAACCCCGTCCCCCAGATGGGAGGCCATCCCGCTCAGGAAGAGAGCAGCGCCTGCATTCAGCAGCACCACATCCCGTCGCGGGCCCTTCTCCCCCGCCAGCACCGCCCTGATGGTTTCCGCATTGTCCCGGGGGGTACCCCCCAGCAACTCATCGCGGCTTGCCCGGGGAAACCCCAGGTCGGTCGCGTCCAGGGCCTCAACCCGCACCCCCCCGGGAGTGACTTCGGCCACCAGGTTCACCCCCGTGGTGGTCAACTCGTCAAACCCGTCCCCGTGCACCACCAGGGCACGTTCCGTGCCCAGCAGGAGCAGCACCCGGGCCACCAGTTCCACCAGCGAGGGATGATACACCCCCAGGAGCTGGACCCGGGGCCCGGCCGGATTCGTCAGCGGGCCCAGCAGGTTGAAGATGGTGCGCATCCCCAGTTCCCTGCGGGGACCGGCTGCGTGCCTCATGGCGGCATGCAGCCGGGGGGCATAGAGGAACCCGATCCCCACCTCGTCTATGCAGCGGCCCATCTGGTCCGGTCCCAGGTCCAGGTTCACCCCCAGCGCCTCCAGCACGTCGGCACTGCCAGAACGACTGGACACCCCCCGGTTGCCGTGTTTGGCTACCGGCTGACCGGCACCGGCTACCACGAAGGCAGCCGCGGTGGATATGTTGAAGCTACCCGAACCATCCCCTCCCGTCCCGCAGGTGTCCACCAGCCTGCCGTACCGCGAGCGCACGCGTGTGGCCACCGCCCGCATGGCCCGGGCCGACCCCGCGATTTCCGCTGCCGTCTCGCCCTTCATGCGCAGGGCCGTGACGTAAGCACCGATCTGGGCATCGGTGGCCCTGCCCTCCACAATCTCCCGCATGGCCGCTTCCGCTTCCTCCAGGGAAAGGGAAATCCCGTCCACCACTTTGTGTAGAGCCGTGCGCAGCACCATGCTCACCTCCCCATTCCGAACCGCCGTCACCCGGGTCCGTATCGCCCCCGTCCGCCCGGACTGTCGCCCAGCCCCCTGAACCGGGCGGGCAACCGGCTCCCCCGGTCAGCACTCCCGACCGGTCCCTACCCACCAATCCCTTACCATGCGCAGGAAGTTGGCCAGGATGGTCTTGCCCGGGGCGGTGAGGATGGACTCGGGGTGAAACTGCACACCCACCACTGGATACCGCCTGTGCCTGATCCCCATGACCATGCCGTCCTCCGTCCAGGCTGTCACCTCCAGTTCCGGTGGCAACCGGTGTGGATCCACGACCAGGGAATGATACCTGGTGGCCGGAAACGGATTTGGAACCCCGGCGTAGAGCCCATCTCCGCGGTGGTGGATGGCGGACACTTTGCCGTGAACCGGCTCCGGGGCCAGCATGACGAGGCCGCCGTACGCCACGGCTATGGCCTGGTGCCCGAGGCACACGCCCAGCACGGGAATGCGCGACCCCAGTAGCAGCACTGCCTCCACACTTACTCCCGCCGTCTCCGGGCGACCGGGTCCGGGCGATATGACGATGGCTTCCGGGTTCATCTCGGCCAGGGCGGCAACCTCGACACGGTCGTTTCGGAACACCCTCACTTCCGCCCCCAGCTCCCCCAGGTACTGCACCAGGTTGTAGACGAAAGAGTCGTAATTATCAAGGATCACCAGCACCGCTTTCACCCCCCGGATTCACCAGTGGCCCCTTTCCGCCCGCTCGACCGCCAGGAGCAGGGCGCGGGCCTTGTTCATGGTCTCCTCGTACTCGCGTTCCGGGTCGGAATCGGCTACTATCCCGGCCCCGGCCTGGACGACCGCCCTACCCTCGGACATGAGTACGGTCCGGATGGTTATGCAGGTGTCGGCGTTGCCCGAGAAGCTGAAGTACCCCACCGCCCCGCCGTAAGGGCCCCGTTCCTCCGGCTCCAGCTCACGGATTATCTCCATGGCCCGTACCTTGGGTGCACCGGTGAGCGTGCCGGCCGGAAAGCAACTGGCCAGGGCGCCGAAGGCGTCCACATCCGGGCACAGCTTCCCCCGCACGGCCGACACGATGTGCATCACGTGCGAGTAACGCTCCACCGTCATGAATTCCGTCACCCGCACGGTCCCCGGCTGGCACACCCGCCCCACGTCGTTGCGCCCCAAGTCCACGAGCATCACATGCTCCGCCCTTTCCTTGGGGTCGGCCACCAGCTCCCCGGCCAGGCGCTCGTCTTCCTCGGCATCCCGGCCCCGGGGCCGGGTACCGGCGATGGGTCGGGTCTCGACCCAGCCCTCCTCCACCCTCACCAGCATCTCCGGCGACGCCCCCGCCAGGTACCTGTCGCCCAGGTCCAGGTAAAACATGTAGGGCGAAGGGTTTAGGGCACGCAGTACGCGGTACACATCCAGGGGGTGCGCCCGCAGGCGCCTCTCCAGGCGCTGGGAAAGCACCACCTGGAAGATGTCCCCCGCACGGATGTACTCCTTGGCCCGCCGCACGCAGCGACAGAACTCCTCCCGCGTGAAGTTGCTGGTGAATCCTTCCGCGCCGGTTTCCCGCTCAGGGAGCAGCGACCGCTGGCCGTCCGGCGGCAGGGGCATCCGCGGGACCGAAAACTCCCCTTCCCGGACCCCGTGTGGGCACGAGGCGCGCGGTAGAGAACCCGCGAGGTGGTGCTGCACCTCCTCGATGCGGGCGGCGGCGCGGCTGTAACAGGAGTCAGAGTCGCCGTCCAGGAGCTGGTTGACCACCACCGTCACCGTGTGCCGCAGGTGGTCGAATACGAGCACCACCCCGGCCATAACGAACACCGCCTCGGGCCACCCCAGCCGGCTCACCCGGGGGCGGGGCAGCTTCTCCAGTCGATGCACCCATTCGTACGACAGGTACCCCACCGCCCCGCCATAAAAGCGTGGCAGCGGCCCGGCAGCCGCCGCCCGGTACCGGTGAATCTCGCTCCGCATCACGGCCACCGGGTCGCCGGTCCGCTCCTCGGTCCGGTCCCCGCGATGTACAGTCACCACGTCCCCCTGGGCCCGCAACTCCCAGAAGGGCTGCAATCCCAGGAAGGAATAGCGGCCCACCCGTTCCCCTCCGTCCGCGCTCTCCAGCAGGAACACGGGCCTCAGGTGGCCCAGCTTCAGCAACGCCGAAACGGGCGTCTCTGTGTCGGCCACCCACTCTCGCCAGACGGGAACCACGGCCGTCCCCTGAACGCTCCGCGCCACCTGCAAGAACTGGTCCCGGGATGGATTGATCAACTCGCTCACCTCGCCACCTGGAAACACGAAGGCCCCCGCCGCTGGGACGGGAGCCTTCCCCGTGGTGCCACCCAACTGGGTCCCCCCGGGCCTACCCCGCTAAAAGAAAAGGCCTTTCGCCCTGGGGCGAAAGGTCACTTCCGCGGTGCCACCCAAGTGGGGGAACCCCACTCTGTTCCGGTACAGGCCATCACCCAGCCGATACCGGCGTCCCGTTAACGGGGGACATCCGTCCACCCATACTGGAGGCATCCCTCGTTGGGGTGGCAGCTCTGGGGCCCATTCCCCGCATCGTCCTCGACCGGGCTCGCACCTGCCCCCGGCTCTCTGGGCGGCGACGGACGCGGGTACTCCTCCCCTTCCTCGCCATTTGGTTGCCATCACTATACCGGGTTCTCCCCCGCCCTGTCAACCCAGCCAACCGCGCCCGTTGACACAAGCCGGCCAGCCGGCTCAGCCGCCAGCCCTTACCCCCGGAGTACACGGCAACGTTACCCCTGCACGCGGCATCACAATCACTTTGCAACCGTTTCCTTTCTCCGCGATGGCCCGATCAAGCGCCTCCTGGCCCGAGCCAAAAGGCCTGAACATCAGGCTCCTTACAACGCCGGGCGCGAGCTCGGATACCAGCCAGACTTGCGCCACCTCGAGTACTCTGGCAATCGCTGCTGCCTTGTGGCCCCCGAGGACGAACCCCTTCTTTAGTCGCTCGATGAGATCGTGCGCGGTACGGGCCTCCATGATCCACCTCTCGAACGTGGATTCGCCAAATCCTTCCCGGCACGAGGCAATGAGGATTATGATCCCGCCGGGTCGCACCGCCCACCTGGCGTTGTCAAGGGCCTTTTGGGCCTGGTAAACATTGATGTCCTTAGGAGCCCCCCCTGCGGAAGCAACTACGATATCCGCCGGTTCGGGGATCTCCACCTTGTACATCGAATCCACAAGCTTGCATCCTTCCCGGTGCGCCTCGATCAAGTGCCCGGCGAGACAGGCAACGATTTCCTTATGTGAGTTGAGAACGGCGTTCACGATGAAGGCAGCACCGATCCTCTTCGCAAACTCGTCGATATCCTCCCGCACCGGGTTGCCCTCAATGCGACCGGGGGCGGCCCCCGGGAGGAGTTGCATGGCGTGGTTGTGCTCGATGGCTTTTCGTGTCGAGGCCCCGGGCATGAAAGCCTTGGCCCCACCCGTGTAACCCGCAAAGTAGTGCAACTCGATGTTCCCGGTGGCCACCCTAACGTCCGCTTCTGCCACGGGCCGGGCCACCTCGAGCGGCGTCCCCCTCGAGGTCTCACCCAGGTTCACAACCTCGAGTTCCGAACTGTCCACACACCTGAACCTTTTAAAGACTCCGTCGCCCACGAGCGCCCGCTGCTCTTCGGGAGAATGCCGCCTGTGGATCCCCATGCCGAAAACGATTGTAACGTCGTGCTCGCGCACGCCCGCCGACGAGAGTTCCCGCAAGAGGGGTGGCAAAAGAACTGAAGTGGGAGCAGGCCTGGTGATGTCGCTCACCATGATGGCCACCTTCTGCCCCGGCCGGACCATCTCACACAGTCGCGGGGAAACGATAGGCTCCGCCAGTGCCCTCCGTACCTCTGCCACCGGGTCCGGTACCGCCGGCCTCTCCCTTGGTTCCACCACCGCAACGAGGTTCTCCTCGGGGACCTGCACCACCTCGTCCCTCTGCCCGAGTTTCAGAGGGATCGATCTCCTGCCCACGGGGCTGCCTCCTCTAACGTGTTCAGTGTTCGAACCTCCGTGCAACGGCGCCCCAAGCCATGCACCCGCCGTACCCCTACCGGTACACTGCGAAGAGGTAGGGCGCACCGATCACGAGGAGTCCGGCCAGGTAAACCAGGCCGAAGATCAGCCCGAGCACCCAGAAGTCCCTGCGGCTCACGTACCCACTCCCGTAATACACCGGGGCCGGCCCCGTGGCATAGGGGGTGAGGATTCCCATGAGACCCAACGAATAGCACAGGAGCAGCGAGAAGACCTTGATGGGGAGACCTGGTACGGCGGCGCCTACCGCCAGGAATACGGGAAGTAGCGCGGTGGCGTGTGCCGTCAGGCTGGCAAACATGTAGTGGACGATGAAGAAGACGGCCGTCAGCAGAAGCACGATGACCGTCATCGACATGCCCGCCATAGCACCGGCAGTTGCCTTGGCAAACCATGTCACGAACCCCACCTTATTCAGGCCGTCCGCAAGGGTAACCAGCGTGGCAAACCATACCAGCACGTTCCAGGCCTGTTTGTACGCCAAAACGTCGTCCCACGCCACGATGCCCGTCAGCAGCATCAAGGAGAGGGCAACCAGGGCCACCGTTGCGGCGTCGAGCACGTCGGATCCGAAAATCCAGAGGAGCAGCGCCAGCACGGCCAGAAGAGCCATCACCAGCTCGTTCTTGGTTAGCCTGCCCATCCTGGCGAGTTCCCGGGCAGCCCATGCGGGTACCTCTTCACTCGCTTTCAAGGCAGGCGGATATATCTTGTAAATCAGCAGGGGCAGGGTAGAAATGAGCAGGATCCCAACAGGGGCAAAACCAAGGAACCACTCGGACCAGACAATGTCCAAGTTCACGGTCTTCTTCACCAGAGAAACAGCCAGCACGTTCGGTGCCAGCGAGGTCAGGAACATCGAACTGGTGATGCAGGTGGCGGCAAACGCCGTCCACATGATGTACGACCCAATCTTGCGCGCCGTCTCCCCTGGCAGCGATCCGTAAAGCACCGGGATGTTCCTGACGATGGGGTAAATGGTTCCCCCGCTGCGAGCCGTGTTCGAAGGCATGAAGGGAGCAAGCACCAGGTCAGCCAGGGTAATTGCGTATCCAAGACCGAGTGTCCTTTTGCCCAAACCCTTGACTAAACCCAGCGCGACACGCCGCCCCAAGCCAGTCTTCTCGTACCCGAGCGCGAACATGAAAGCGACAAAGATCAGCCACACCGTAGTGTTGGCAAAACCCGAAAGAGCCCACTTGATAGACTCAGCCGGCTTAGGCGCGACCAATCCAAGTGCTGCTGCTGCAGTCACGCCCACAACGCCGACTGCGCCAGCCGGTAAGGGTTCCAGAATCAGCGCGGCGATCACGGCTGCGAAAAGTGCGAAATAGTGCCAGGCATTGGCATTGAGACCCTGAGGGACCGGGATCAGGAAGAGGATTATGCCGAGCAGTACGGGAACCAGAGCCTTCCAAACACGTTTCATAGTGAGTCTGCCCTCCCCGTGAACTGGCGTCCGTGCATGTGACCACGTTCACATGCATCCCACGAACCATTCCCTGCTCGATTTTATCAGCCCGCAAATGTGCCCGTCAAGCTTCGAATGCGGCATCCTGGCTCCTACCTGACTCCTCGCCGCAGTCGGTAGCTCGTGCCGGCGTTCACAAGCGCAAGGCGATTTCAGGCCAGCCGCGACCGCACTGGCGCGAACTTCCAAACTGCTTGCTAACGCGTTGCTAACGGACTGTCCCGGAAGCCCTGATACTCCACCGTTTTGGCACGGACTGTTCTGGACTCCCACTTGCTGGTGAACCCCGCCCGGCCCTTGCCTATCAACGCTTTGCGCCTCGCCCGGAGGCCGCAATTCCCGCCACCACCAGGCGGGTATGCCCTTCATTTCCACTCCCCGGAGCAGCGCATCCACCACCACCACAGTCCCCCAGACCGGTCGCCCAGCCTCGGTGGGTAGTGAGGTCCCCGCCTGCAGCCACACGGGCGCACACACCTCCCGTCGCAAAGGAACCGATCCCCCCGCCCACACCACCAGGTCTCCCTCCCAGCGCGGCCCGGGGACGTCCACGGGGTCCCAGGTGACCGCCACCCCCAGGTCGTCGAGCAAGCGGTCCCCAACCAACGTTTGCTTCCGGTCCGGGCTTTGCCCCACCGACAGGTGCCTTACCCTGGAGGCGAGCCACCCCAGGGCCGTCTGCCCGACCATGGTATGGGTGCCCACCACCAGGGCGCGTGCGGGTGTTCCTCCCCGAGAGGCCATCAGCAACGCCACCCGCAGCGTGGCCGCCATCCACAAAGCCAGGCCGCGCCCCGGCACGCCGAACCGCGGAGAAACGCTCACGTCCTTCACCCCCCGGCGGACCAACCAGGCCACCGTATCCCTCACCCGCCGGGGCGACGAACCTGCGGGTAGCAAGACGGCCCATCCTTCCTGGCCGTCCCCCAGGGCGACCCGGACCGCCGGGCACCGCCAGGGAACGCGCAACCCGAACCACACAGGAAGCAACCACCAGGCCGGGCCGCCCCTCGTATGCCCAGCAAAAACGCAGCCAAAGCGCATAGGAAGCACCTGCGCCCCGCCCTCGCCGGGACGCAAGCTATTGTATGAATTCGCTGCCGCTGTCCATTCCTGGTATCTGGTATGCACCCGGCTCGAGGACCCGGCCGACGCAAGTGGTGCGGGTCAGGGGCCTTTGACGGAGCGGATGAGCGCCCGTAGCTTCTCGGGATCTACCCGCGCCCCCTGGGTCATGGGAGAGGTGCCTATGGGGACCAGGATGGCTTCCTTGTCCACCAGCCCCTTCATCAGACTGACCCGCCGGTCGGAACCCATCAGGATGACCACATCGTGTTCCCGCACCGCATAGATGATGGACATAATCTCGTTGAACAGCTCTACCCCGCTCTTGTTCTCCAGGAAGTCCCAGCGTTCCCGGTCGGTGAGGAGGAAAGTGTAATCCACTCCCTCCTCACGGGCGACCTGCTCCAGTTCAGCCCGGTTCTCCACGGGAAATCCCACCATAGCGATGGTCCGCCCCTTGCGCACCTCGCCCAGGCTTTCCAATCGGGACACGAAGGTGCGGTCAACCCCCACCCGGTCCGCCACCTCCTGCTGGGACAGGCCCCGCGCCCGCATCTCCAGTATGCGGTCGATAGCCTCGGCCAGCTTCTGGCGGCTGAGCACCTTATCACCGATGCGCACGAGGTCCACGGCCTCCACCTCCCTCGGCCGGCACTCCTTCAGTTCCCGCACCCGACCCCGGCTCCGGCAGCCGTCAGGGCCCGCGCTGCCCGGTTATGCCCAGGGTGAGGCGGGAAAGCGCGCCAGCACCCGCTTCAGAGTGGCCATGTCCATGGGAGTGTCGTCGTGGAACATACCGTGCTTCAAAGCCCGCGGTACCCGAAACGGGGCCCGATCGGTAAGTTCCAGTTCTTCCACCAGCCGGGACATGGTGACGTTTCGGGCAGCCTCCAGGGAGCGGGGGAAAGGCTCCCCTTCGGCCAGCCTCTCCACCAGTTCCCGCGCCAGGTAAAAGTGGGCCAGGTCGGACAGGGGGTTACCGCAAGCTCCCGCCCGCGTCACCCCGAATACTTCGGGCAGGCGCAGGCGAAAACCCACGTCGAGGGATTGTTCCAGTTCGCGGCCTTCTTCGGCAAAGGCCTCCCGCAGCAGGCGGGGCGTGCAGAAGGCGTACTGGGCCAGGGCCCTGATGATCCCGTGTTCCACGGTGTGGGCCTGGTCGGGAGGAATGATGCCGCCCACGTTGCCGGTGACCTCCACGCGCCGGCCGGATTCGTACTCCACCCCCTCCAGGGTAACCACCACGTCTTCCGCTCCCTGGAAGCGGGTATGTCCCCCGACGGCCTGCCAGCCGGCCCCATCCACCGCCGGGTACCCCTGGCCCCGCAGGGCCGCCACGTCCAGGGCTTCCACCCTGGAGGCTAGCAGGATGTGCCCCCGGCGCCAGAAAGACCCTGCCCGGAAACGCCCGCGCCCGGTCACGCGGGCGAAGAGGGCAGTCACCTTCCGGTAGGGACCGCACGGGCTGCCCACGTAGACGGGCTGCATCCATGCCTCCTGAACGGATACCATCACCCCCACCGGGTAGAGCCTCCCCTTGGTCACCGCGTAAGGGCACAGCAGGATGTCGGCGTCCGGTCCCGCCTCTTGCAGCACCCGTGCTGCGTAGGGGTTGACGAATATCCCCGTGACCACACCACCGTCCGGTCGGGGCAGTACCCCGTTGGCCACGGGGATGACGAAACTATCCACTCTGCTCTCCCTCGCTCGACCGCACCCCGGCCTGTTCCAGTACCTGCTCTGCCACGAAGATGGGTGCCTCCGTGCGCAGGGCCAGGGCCAGGGCATCGCTGGGACGTGAGTCGACTTCGAAAGTGCGCCCGTCCGCCTCGACCTCGATGAGGGCATAGAAGGTCTCATTGCGCAGGTCATTGATCGACACCCGCTTGACCCGCGCCCCCAAGGCATCAAGCATACTTTTCAGGAGGTCGTGGGTGATGGGACGGGGCGGCTGCACCCCTTCCAGGGCCAGGGCAATGGAGCCTGCCTCGAGGTGCCCGATCCATATGGGCAGGGACCGGTTACCATCCACCTCCTTGAGGAACACAACCACCTGGTCGGACACCATGTCCATGCCCAGACGCTCCACCTTGACCGCTTTCATGCCCATCCCCCCTGAGCCGTGCGTTCCCAGCATACACGATGGCGCACCCGCCGGGCAAGTCACACCGCGACTCGCCGGACCTACCGGGCGGCCGGGAACACCGCGCCCGGACACCTAACCTCCTAGTGAGACCACCACCCCCAGGGGCTGGCGGCCATCCAGGTAGGCGGAGAACCTGCCTCGGTAAACCTTGACTGCCGGATGACCGGTATCTTCCGCCGGGTAACGGCAGAACCACTCCCGATGATACACATTGCTCCCCAGGTGGGTGAAGACGGGCAGGTACAGGATACGGTCGTTCTCCAGGTCAGCGAAGAAATGGGTACCATAAGATAGCTCAGGGATGAAGCTCTCCTCCCGGGAGCCCAGTTCCACCAGCAGCCCGGCATGGGCCACCTCCCGGTACTGGACGGGCACTCCCTGAGCGGGATGGGAAGATCCCCACCGCCCCGGTCCCACCAGGATATAGCGGTCTCCCGCCAGTCGCTCATTCACGCGTCCCACTTCCCTGGCCACGCGGGCCTTGTCGGCGGTGTGCCGGTACAGGTCGGGATCGACGTAGACCAGGTGGTTGACGTTCTCCAGTTGACCGTTGGTCATCATGCGGTCCCCCCGCAGGATGAGTTCACCGGGGAGCATGGAGGGAATGCGCACGGGCCGGAACTCCTCATAGCTGGAAAGGGGGCGCGCCTGCACAACGCAGAACTCGCGCGTCCCGGTGGCGTAGGTGAACTCCACGTCCACCGGCGTGTCCATGGCCTGGGAGTCCTCGAGCAGGTCAAAAAGTTCCCGTGCGGTTTCCAGTACGGGCCGGAAATGCTGCACCAGGGTGGGGAAACTGAACACGTACCTGGTGCCCGCAGGTCCCTCGGGTAGAAGAGCCGGCGGAGGAACCAGTTCGTTGCGGTCGGGCAAATACAACTGGGCGTACCAGGAGAAGTGGGGATGGCAGGCAACCACGTCCGGCCTCTGGTTGATGTTCCAGGATTGCAGGCGCCCCGAGGGCAGGTGCAGGGCGTCAAATATCTCCTGGGAGTAGCGAGCCACGTCGCGGGGATCGTTGCCCTCAGGCCTGAGCTCGGGATTGGTGAGGGAAGCCAGGCGCGCGTACCCCCGTCCCGTGCAACGGGTCCCCAGGCCAAATACCAGGCGCAGGACGCCATCCTCCGGCCGGACACGCTCACTCCAGCACCGGTAGTTGCGCGAAAACCCTACCCCGGAAATCTCGGGATAGAAGAGATCTCGGTGCTCCTCACCCACCAACCTCTGCAGGATCACGGCCATGCTGTCGTCCCCCAGGCCCCGTCGCTGCCGGTATGCCACCGCATCGGGGCAGTACACCGAGGCATAAACCTCCTTGATAGCCGCCTCCAGTGCGGCCAGGCGCACCTCCAGGGGCCCCCGGTTGGGGATGAACACCGTGTGGTATTTGCCGGCGAAGGAATACCGCAGGCTGTCCTCCAGGAAAGCAGAGGAACGCACGGCCAGCGGGTAATCCACCTCCGCCAACCACGACGCCAGCCGTTGCCGCGCCGGTCCCGGTAGCGGTGCTCGGGCGAATGCAGCCACTATTTCGGCGTACTCCTCCATGGTGCGGGCGCCCGGGCTGAACCGGTACAGGTCGTTCTCATCGAGGAATTGTTCGAACACGCCTGTGGGAAGAACCCAGGTGGGCGGGATCAACACGCGCGTGCCCAAAAGGCCCCGCCGGGCCAGCACCTGCTCGGCCAGGAACAGGCCCTTGGCCTTGCCTCCCACAAAGCCCGACCCCAGCATCCTTGCCCGGCAGGCAGGGATGTCCAGGGGATTGAAGGCGACGTAACCTGCCCCTCTGCCCAACCCTCACTCTCCCCCGGCACGGTGCCGCGCCACCTGAGCCTTAACTGCCGCCAGCCGTTCCCCGTGGAGCGGGTAAAGCACCATGCACAGGAAGGCAAGGGCCACGGCCACCAGGGGGACTCCCGCCATGAGGAAACGCATGCCCCACAGCGCAGAAGCCGGTTGCACCGCCAGATTGGGGTCGTAGCCGGTGGCGGTGAGGACGGCACCCATCACCAGGCCCTGGAAGGAGATTCCCAGTCGGATGAATAGGGCGTGTACACCGAAATACATGCCTTCGCGGCGGGCACCAGAGCGCAACTCGTCCTCGTCGATAACGTCAGAGATGAGCACGTCCAGAAGCAGCATTAGGCCGGGCAACCCCAGGCCCAGCAAGGCCGCGTACACCACACCGCCTGCGAAATCGCTCACGAACCAGGCAGGAAGGAGCGTGAGCCCGAAAATGACCAGCCCCACCATCATGGCCTTGCGCGGCCCCAGCCGCACGGTGATGCGACCCCAGGGGTGGAGCAGGACAAACACCACCAGGAAGCAGCCCAGCAGCATCAGGGTGTGCTGACCCTCGTTAAGCCCGAGCACGTACTTGGTGTAAAAACGCAAGGTGGCCATCAGCACCGTCCAGGAAAACTGCACCGTGAGGCTGGTCAGCACGAATGTGAGGAAGGACCGGTTGGCCAGGGTGTATCGCAGGGCTGGCCCCAGGGGCAGGGGTTCCCCGCGCAGGGAAGGGTCTTCCCGGCTGCCCAGCAGTGAAATGCCCAGGGCCACGCCAGTGACCACACCCAGGATCAGCCCCATCCCGGGCCAGCCTACGGTACCGTACAGCACGGGGACCAGGGCCACCCCCAGGATGAGACCCACGTTCCCGAAGATCTGGCGCCAGGCCGACACGTGGGCCCGTTCCCGCAGGCTGGTGAACATCTCGGGAAACAGCGAGGTCCAGTTGAGTACTACCAGGGTGTAGAAGAAATCGTACAGGAAAATGACGACCAGGAAGTACACAAATAGTCCGGTTGGCGCGAGGCCGGGGGGGCTCCACACCAGGATGAAGAAAACTACCAGGGGTAAGAGCCCGCCCGCGATCCAGGGAATGCGGCGGCCCCAGCGGGTGGAAGTGCGGTCGGAAACGTACCCGATCATGGGATCGTTAACCGCATTCCAGATCCCGTAGAGGGTCATCCCTATGGTGGCCACCCAGAACGCCGGCAACTTGAGGACATCCACATAAAAGAACACCGCATACGTAGAAAAAGCCTGGGCCGGGACAGATGCCCCCAGCGAACCCAGGCTGTAGGCCAGCATCCGGGCCGTGCCCAGCGGCTTGCGGCCCCCCTCCATGCCCCGCCCTCCCCTCCCGTTCTATGTCGCGGCTACGGGCGCAGATGACAGGCTACCAACCTCCCGTTCCCTACCTCCCGCAACGAGGGTTCAGCCTCGCGACAGGCAGCCTGCGCATACCGGCACCTGGTGTGGAAGCGGCAACCGGGCGGGGGATTGATGGGGCTGGGCACATCTCCCTCCAGGACGATGCGCTCGCGCCGTACCTCGGGGTTGGGGATGGGAATGGCAGACAGGAGGGCCTCGGTGTAGGGATGGTACGGCTCGGCAAATAGCTCATCCGCCGATGCCACCTCAACCAGTTTGCCCAGGTACATTACGCCCACCCGGTCGGACACATGCTTGATCACGTGCAGGCCGTGGGCGATGAAAACATAGGTCAGGCCGAACTGTTCTTGCAGCTCGTCCAGCAGGTTCAGGATCTGGCTCTGGATGGACACGTCCAGGGCGGAAACGGGTTCATCACAAATGATTAACTTGGGATGCAGGGCCAGGGCGCGGGCGATACCGATGCGCTGCCTCTGCCCGCCGGAGAACTCGTGGGGGTAGCGGCGGGCATCGGAAGCCTGCAGGCCCACCACCTGCAGGAGTTCCTTCACCCGTTCCTGCTTCTTAGCGCCCCGCGCCACCCCGTGGATCTCAAGGGGTTCACCGATGATCTCCCCCACCGTCATGCGGGGGTTCAGGGAGGCGTACGGGTCCTGGAATATGATCTGCATCTCCCGGCGCAGGCGGCGCATCTGCGCGGGAGAGAGAGCGAACACATCCTGCCCGTCAAAGTACACTTTGCCGGAAGTGGCCGGGGTGAGGCGCAGGATCACCCGCCCGGCCGTGGTCTTACCGCAGCCGGACTCCCCCACCAGGCCGAAGGTCTCGCCGCGCCTCACCGTGAACGATACCCCGTCCACGGCGTAAACGTACCCCACTACCCGGGAGAACACACCCCCGTAAATGGGAAAGTGCTTCTTCAGGTCCACCACTTCCAGCAACGTCTCGCTCTGGGGAGAGCTGGCGGGACCTGCTTCTTCTTTCAGTACCACGCTCAATTACGCCACCTCCCTGGCCGGGCGCCGCTCCGCCGGGGTAAAGTGGCAGGCGATGCGGCGGGAACCCTGCTCGACCAGCGGGGGTTCCTGAGTCCGGCAGATATCCTGAGCATATGGACACCGGGGATGGAACCGGCACCCGGGTGGGAACTCCAGCGGGTTGGGGACCACGCCCTCGATCACGTGCAACCTGCCCCGGGGACGGTCGATACGGGGGATGCAGGTGAGCAGGCCCTCTGTGTAGGGATGGAGCGGTTCGCGGAACAGGTCATACACAACCGCCTCCTCAACCACCTTGCCCGAGTACATGACCACCACCCGCTCCGCCATCTCCGCGATCACACCCAGGTCGTGGGTGATGAGCATGATAGCCATCCCCAGTTCCCGCTTCAGAGTCTTCATCAATTCCAGGATCTGGGCCTGGATGGTCACGTCCAGGGCGGTGGTGGGTTCGTCAGCGATGAGCAACTTGGGGTTGCAGGAGAGGGCCATGGCGATCATGGCCCGCTGCCGCATCCCGCCCGACAACTGATGGGGATACTCCCGGATGCGCCGGTGGGGATCCGGCACGCCCACCAGGCGCAGCATATGCTCGGCCTTGGCCATGGCCTCCCGGCGCTTGAGACCCTGGTGCAACTGGATGGCTTCCGCGATCTGGTCACCGATGGTGTACACCGGGTTGAGGGAGGTCATGGGTTCCTGGAATATCATGGCGATATCGTTGCCGCGGATCTTTCGCATTTCAGGCTCCGACTTCTTGAGCAGGTCTTCCCCTTCAAACAGGATCTCCCCGCCCACGTACCTGCCGGGCGGGATGGGCACCAGCCTCATGATGGACAGGGACGTCACACTCTTGCCGCACCCGGACTCTCCCACCACCCCCAGGGTCTCACCCCGGTTGATGTGGAAGGTCACCCCGTCCACGGCGGGAAGGACCCCGTCGGAGGTGAAGAAGTACGTCTTCAGGTCCTTGACCTCGATCAGCTTCTCCAAATTCAGCCCTCCCCCAATCCTCGTTCCCCTAAACTTTTCGCGCCTGTGCGCAATTCTCCTCCTGCCTCCACGCCGGATGGTTCACGGGGGGAAGGAGATCGGGAACGGGAAAGAAAATATAGATTGTGCCGGGGGTGAAGGTCCGGGTTGGCAGACGACGACAAAGGTCCCAGACGCAACGACCGGGGAGGTGCCGACCGGTCAGCATCTCGCAAGGGACGGGGAGGCACCAACCGGTCGGCAGCCCGGCAGGGGTTGCGGTATGGCCTGGTCATGGCCGCCCTGGCGTTCGGCATTTCCCTAGGCATGTCCCTTCCCACACAGGCTCTTTCTTCCCGACTCAGCATCGTTCCCGCGCTGCTCGCCATCCTTGTGGTGATTGGCATCGGCGTGGTATTCGACATCGTGGGCGTCGCCACCGCCGCCGCCTCCGAGGCACCCTTCCACGCCCGCGCCGCCAAAAAGAAACCGGGCGCCCGCCAGGCCCTGTGGATGGTCCGCAACGCTGACAAAGTCAATAACTTTTGTACGGACGTGGTCGGTGATATATGCGGCACCCTGAGCGGAGCGGCCGCCTCCACCCTCGTGGTAAGGCTGGCCGCCCTGTATCCGCAAGCAGGGAACCTGCTCCCCCAGGTGCTGGTGGTGAGCGGCGTGGCTGCCCTCACCATCGGGGGAAAAGCTGCCTGCAAAGGCCTGGCCATCCGGCGTTCGGAGGAAATCGTCACCTGGGCGGGCGACCTGCTCTACCGCCTGCGCCTGCTCCCTCTGGGGAATAACGGCCGCGCCCGGCCAGCCCGGATCAGGCTCGACCGGGGGCACATATCCCCCCGGAAAGAATCGAGGGAACCCGGCGGCACGCGTGGTCACAAGTAACGGGTCATCAACTCGGCCAGATCGAGGACGCTGAATGCCCGGCTCCTTTCCTTGGCCCCGTCTTCCAGCATGGTCAGGCAGAAGGGACAGGCAGTTACCACCATCGTCGCCCGTGTCGCCATGATCTCGTCGGTGCGCATCAGGTTGATGCGTTTGCCCAGCGCCTCCTCCAGGAAGGTGCGGCCGCCCCCGCCGCCGCAGCAGAAACTGCGCCGCCTCGAGTGCGCAAGTTCCACCCGCGCCAGGCCCAGCCCGTCGATGAGACGCCGGGGAGCATCGTATATCCCCGCGTACCTGCCCAGGTAGCAGGAATCGTGGTACACCACTACTTCGACCCCGTCCACCTGCCGGGCGGGCTTGAGCCTTCCTTCCCGCATGAGGTGGGCCAGCAGGGCAGTATGGTGCATTACCTGGAACTGCCCTCCCAGGGCGGGATACTCGCGACTCAGGACGTGATAACAGTGGGGGCAGGCGGTGACGATGCGCCGCACCCCGGCTCCTGATATGGCGGCGATGTTGTGTTCCGCCAGGGTCTGGAAGAGGTACTCGTTCCCCAACCGGCGGGCGGGGTCACCGCAACACCTCTCCCGGGTGCCCAGGATGCCGAACGGTACCCCCGCCTTCTTGAGCAGCCCGGCCACGCTGGCCGCCACCTGGCGGTTGCGGGCATCAAATGCCCCCGCGCACCCCACCCAGTACAGCCAGGCATCGGGATGATCGGCCACCACGGTGGTGAATTCGGGTATCCCCAGCCCGTCCGCCCACTGGGCCCGGTCGGCCCAACCCACTCCCCAGGGATTAAAGTTAGTCTCCACGTTGCGCAGCGTGAGCTGGGCTTCGGAGGGAAAATCCCCTTCCACCATGACCAGGTAGCGCCTCATATCCACCAGCAGGGCCGGGTGGTCGACGTACACCGGACAATGCTCCTGGCAGGCCCCGCAGGTGGTACACGACCAGATGACGTCGGCCTCCACCACCTGACCGGGTATGACGCGCGGGCCGGCCTGCCCTTCCCCTCCGGCGCCACCCGCTGTGGCGGTGCGCATCGCAGGACCACCGCCAGAGGACGCCCGCACCAGGGCGGACTGCCGCCAGGGCAAAGCGACCTCCAGTTCCCGGCGCAGATCGAGCACCACCTGTTTAGGGGTGAGGGGCTTTCCGGAAAGGTGGGCCGGGCACACTTCCTGGCAGCGCCCGCATCTGGTGCATGCCTCCAGGGCCAGCCTTCCCCGCGGCCCCAATTCATTCAGGTTGGCCAGCCCATATACCTCCCGGGTCTCGTCGCTGAAGTCGACGGGAACCAGCACCCCCCGCGGGCCCAGGTCGCGCAGCAGTTGATGGGCAGGGCCCATCACCAGGTGGAGCAGCTTGGAGAAGGGCAACCATGCCACCAGGCCCAAAGCGGTGAGGAGGTGCACCCACCACAGCACCCGGTGCCAGCCCATCAGGATGTCCGCGGGCACTCCCGCCAGGAGTGCGGCCAGGGCCGCTCCCACGGGACTCCAAGCCTGCCAGGGATCAGAGGAGGCCGCCAGCCGCAACCCTTCCAGGGCGAACCCGTTGAGCACCACGAACAGGAGCCCGCCCAGGATGACGGCGTCCTCCCACCGGTTGTCCAGCCGGGCCGGCCTGACCAGGTAGCGGCGCACCAGGGCCATCACCAACCCGGCCGCCGCCAGTGCCCCGAAGATGTCCAGGGCCAGGGAAAGCCAGAGGTAGAAGGTGCCCCGGAACACGGGCAGGTGAAAGTCGGCTTCCAGAAGCACGATGGCAGTCCCGAACAGGAGCACCAGCATACCCCACATGATGAATAGATGCATGATCGCCGCGTAGGGATCCGTCCAGAACCGCCGCTGGAACAGACCATCCACCACCAGGGACCCCAGGCGCCGCCAGGGCTGGTCCCACCAGGACTGCCGGGGTCCCCGGCGGATCAGGCGGTAGTGCCCCCACAACCCCAGGGCAAGGACCCCCAGGGCGATGGCGAGGAAAAGGTATAACCAGAGGTGACCGGAAATGTTCCAGTATATGGGTCGTGTGGGCATGACAACCAGCTCCTAGGCGCGGGCCAGCATCTCGCGCAGTTCCCTGGTAAGAGCCGGCACCACCTGGAACAGATCTCCCACGATCCCGTAATCGGCCACCTTGAAGATGTAAGCGTCAGGGTCCTTGTTGATGGCCACGATGCAGCGCGCAGACGACATCCCCGCCAGGTGCTGGATGGCACCCGATATCCCGCAGGCGATGTACAGGTTGGGCGATACCGCCTTGCCCGTCTGTCCCACCTGGTGGTCGTAGCTGATCCAGCCCGCATCCACCGCGGCCCGGGAGGCGCCCACCGCCGCCCCCAGCACATCGGCCAGCTCCTCGATGACCCGGAACCCCCCGGGGCCACCCACGCCCCGGCCCCCGGACACGATGATCTCCGCTTCCTGCAGGCTTACCCTCCCCGCCATCTGGCGGATGGTCTCCCTCACCACCGTGGTGACAGCAGCTGCCGGCACCTCCACCTGCACCCGCTCATAGCCGGGAGAGGTGGCAGCCACCTGGACCGTCCCCAGGGCGTTGGGCCGGAACGTGGCCATCACCGGGTGACCTGGCTTCGACACCGCGCGGGCGTACAGCTTGCCACCGTAAAGGGGCCTGGTGAACACAAACCGGCCGTCCTCCCAGGCCAGGCCGGTGCAGTCGGCGTGCAGGGCCGCCCCCACCCGCTCCGCCACCCGGGGAGCCAGGTCGCGGGCCAGGGGTGTGTTGCCGAAGAACAGGGCCGCGGGCTCCCGCTCTTTGAGGCAGGCAGCCACCGCCCAGGCATACGCCTGGCTCGTGTAAACACCGAGGCCGGGTCCATCCAGGTGCAGTACAGAATCGGCCCCGAACGGCGCCAGGCGCGCCGGTGCATCCTCGGGAGCAGGACCCACCACCAGGGCCACCAGGGGCTGCCCGGTGCTGTCCGCCACCGCCCGGCACTGCGAGAGCAGCTCACCCGTTACCTTGCGGAACTCTCCTTCCTTCGCCTCGGCATATATGAATATCCCCGCCATCTTCCCCACCCTCCTACAGCACCTTGGCTTCTTCCCGCAGGAGGTGGGCCAGGGTGCGGGCCGCCTCCTCCGGCTCACCCGCCACCAGGCGCCCACCCTTGCGCCCGGGCGCCGGTTGCAGCGACAGCACCTCGCTCCGGCAGGCATCCGCCACCTCCTGAGCACCCAGGCCGAGCTGGACCAGGGTGGGACGCCCGATCTCCTTGCGCCTCGCCTTCATGATGGCGGGAATGGTGGGATAGCGCGGTTCGTTCAACCCCTTCTGGGCGGTCACCACGGCGGGCAGAGGCATTTCCACCACCTCCACGCCGCCCTCCACTTCCCGGTAGGCCAACAGCTTCTGCCCCTGGATCTCCAGCTTCGTCACCGCGTTGGCGTGAGGAAGACCCAGCCTCTCGGCCAGACGGAGTCCCACCTGGGCAGAAGCATCGTCGATGGCCACCCGTCCGCACAGGATGAGGTCAAATCCGATCTGGGCCACGGCGGCGTGCAGGACGGCAGCCACCGCGGCGGCATCGGCCCGGGCCAGGCTCTCGTCCCAGATGTGCACGGCCTGGTCCGCCCCCATAGCCAGCCCCGTGCGCAGAGCTTCCTCGGCCCGGGGCGGACCCACACACACCATGGTGACGGTGGCCTCGCCTCCCAGCCTCTCTTTGATACGCAGCCCTTCTTCCAGGGCAAACTCGTCATACGGGTTAATGATGAACGTTATCCCGGTTTCGTCTATGGACCTGCCGTCTTTGCCCACCGTAACCTTGGCCTCGGTGTCCGGCACCTGCTTGGCACATACCACGATGCGCAACCCTCATCCCTCCATGAATGCCAGAACTTTTGGGCAGTGCGTTGCTGGCAAAGGGCAGGTCCCACCTCCCGAGCTTACTAGATTCACCACGGGACCACTTCATTCCTACCTACCGGGCCCACAGCCAGAGGAGCAAGTAGATGAAGAGGGCCACACCGCAGAACAGCAGGAAGGGTACAGCCAGGATCTGGTACATGGCGATGGTGAACGCCACGATATCCCGCCAGTCCGGGCGCAGGGGTGGCAGCTCCCCCTGGGCAGCCTCGCCCCCGTCGACCCCGGCAGCACCGGCCTCGCGATCTTCTCGGACTCCCCCCTCAGGTCGATCCCGATCCCTTTCTCGAGATGGCAAGCGGCTGGCCGACCGCCCCTCGAGACCGGGCCAGTCCAGCGCCCGGCGCCCCAGGAACATCCGCACGAGCATATCTTTCACACTCCGCAATGTCGTTCCCCTTCCTGTATCACGCGGCAGAGCAGGGCAGGGTCCACATTTCCCCCACTGAGAACGGCCACGGCCGTGCGTCCGGCCAGGTTTAGCTTTCCCGCCCATAGCGCTGCCGCCGCCACCGCGCCCGACGGCTCAACTACCAGGTGGCACTCCCGTGCCAGGTAAGCCACGGTAGCCAGGATTTCTTCGTCGGACACCAGAACTACTCCTTTCAGGTACCGACGGGCCAGGGCAAAGGGGATGCTACCCGGCCGCCGCGTCCTGAGCCCGTCGGCGACGGTATTCACCGTATCGAGAGTAACCGGCTCACCCGCTTGCAGCGATCGGCACATGCACGCCGACCCTTCCGGCTCCACGCCCCAAACCTCCACCCCGGAGGCGAGTTCTCCGGCCACCAGGGCGATCCCGCTCACGAGGCCGCCACCGCCCACAGGAGCCAGGATGACCCTGCAGGAAGGCAGGCGTTCCAGGATCTCCAGGGCCACGGTGCCCTGACCGGCGACCACGTCGGGGTCGTCGTGGGAATGGACAAAGGCCAGACCCTCCTCCCGGGCCAGGCGCTCGGCCAATTCCGCGCGCGCCGTGGAGGAAGTACCGTGCAGCACAACCCGGGCTCCCAGCCGTCGGCATGCTTTCACCTTGACAGCGGGAGCATCCTCCGGCATGACCACTACGGCCGGCCATCCCAGGTCGCGGGCTGCCCTCGACACCGCACGCCCGTGGTTCCCCGACGAGGCCGTCACCACCCCGCCCTGCCAACCCTGCTCTTTCAGCACCAGCAAGCGGTTAGTGGCTCCCCGCAGCTTGAAAGACCCTTCCGCCTGCAAGTTCTCGGCCTTCAGCCACACGTACCCGCCGGCCCGCTCCCCCAGTTCGGGGGCGGGGAGCAGTGGCGTCTCCCTGACCTTCCCCGCCAATCTCCGCCGCGCCCGGGTCACATCACCGCCGCTGGGGATGATCATCATCTCTCCTCCTTCCCCCGACAGCCTGGGGAGGGGTATACTGGACAAAACGCGGAAATGAGGACATTATCGAGAGGAGGACCGTTAAAGCAATTCCCGGTGGGTGATCGTATTCCTCCCCTGGATCAGCCTACCGCGGGCCCCGTCAACGGCGGACCCGCTGCCACGGGATGGGAAGATGGTATGGATACACTGTGCATCCCCCGACGGGTGTGGGGCGAGGTGATTCACCTTTGCCGCTTGCAGCTGCCCGGCGAAGCATGCGGTATCCTGGCCGGCACCGGAAACAGAGTGTCCCGGGCGATCCCCCTTCCCAACATATCTCCCACCCCGACCCGCGCCTATCTGGCCGATCCTGAATCCCTTTACCGGGCTCTCCTCGACATCGAGGAGCGGGGCGAACAACTGCTGGCCATATATCACTCGCACCCTGCCGGACCGGCAACCCTTTCCCCGGTGGATCTCGAGCAGGCCTTCTGGCCGGTGGTGCACGTGGTGATTTCGCCGGCCGACAACGAACCCCGGGCTGCCGCTTACCGGTTGCAGAGGAGAAACACCGGGACCGCCGTGTTCCCGGTCTGCCTGGAGTTCGGGCCTGACCCGGCAGAACAACGGAAGGAAGAAGGAATCCCCCGGGGATCACAAGAACTCCGGATAGGCACAGGCGGCGGGGACGGGCACCTTCAGCCGCCAGGCCCCGCCTGAGCCGCCGGGGGCGGGAGATGCCCATGAAGGTGCTGCATCTCATCAGCGGCGGAGACGTGGGCGGCGCCAAGACCCACGTCCTTTCCCTGCTGAAGGGCCTGCAGGAACGGATAACCATCAGGCTGGTCTGCTTCACACCCGGGATTTTCTACGAAGAGGCCCGGGGGGCGGGCATAGACGTCCTGTTGCTGGCCCAGAACAGGCGTTACGACCTCTCCGTACTCAGAGACATTTACGACATGGCACAGCGGGAAGGGTTCCAGCTCCTGCACACCCACGGAGCCCGGGCCAACTTCCTGGTCATCCTGCTCAAGCCCTGGTTGAAGCGGCCCCTGGTCACCACCGTGCACAGCGACTACACTCTGGACTTTGCCGGGAACCTTTACAAGAGCCTCGTGTACGGAAATCTCAACCGGCTGGCGTTGCGTTTCTTCGACTACTATGTGGCCGTCTCCCGGAGTTTCCGCGACATGCTGGTGGCCCGGGGCTTTCCGGCCGACCGGGTGTTCACCGTGTACAACGGCATCGACTTCCGGGAACTGCCCCCCCTCCCTCCCCGCGAGGAAGTGCTGCGCCGGCTGGGCCTGGACATACCCCCCTCCGACGCCGTGGTGGGGATAGTGGGGCGCCTGGCCCCTGTCAAGGGGCACAGCATATTCCTGCGGGCGGCCAGCATGGTCCTGCGCGAATACCCGGCTGTCCATTTCCTGATCGTGGGAGATGGAGAGGAACGGTCGAATCTGGAGGCTCAGGCCAGGGAACTGGCCATTGCGGACAGAGTTCATTTTCTGGGCTACCACCCTCACCCCGACGCCATCATGAGCGTTTTCGATGTAAACACCCTGGCATCTTTCAGCGAGAGTTTCCCGTACGCCTTGCTGGAAGGAGCCCGGCTGGCTCGCGCCACAGTGAGTTCGGACGTGGGCAGCGTGGCAGAACTGGTGATCCATGGGGAGACGGGGCTCCTGTACCCGCCTGGGGACGCCGGTACTCTGGCCCGCTGCCTGCTGGAGTTGCTCGCCCACCCCGAACGCAGGCGGGAACTGGGACACAGGCTGTACGAGCACGCCCGGGCGAATTACTCTCTGGAGAAGATGCGCGACCAGCAGATCGCCATTTACGAGAGAATCCTGGAGAGGAGGACAGCAGTTGGCGGAAAAGGATAGGAGGGTTCCCCTGTGGAGGCGCCTGACCGGCCTGGACGTGGCGGGGATCCTGGTGGTACTGGCGGTGGCTGCCTTTGCCGCGTACAAGCTCCTGGTGGTGAACCCCCAGTACACGGCGGTGACCCGAACCTATTACGTCACGGTGCTGGTGGAAGAAATCCGGCAGCCCACCGTGGATGAGTTGAAAGAAGGGCTTACGGTCAAAGAAGGGGACAGCAACCAGGTGCTGGGACGCATCGTGGCGCGGGAAGTGCGTCCGGCCCGCCGGTACGTGGAGACGGCGGACGGCCGGGTGGTGCTGGCTGAGGTCCCCGGAAAGTTCGACGTCCTCCTGACCCTGGAGGGAGAAGCTCAGGTCACCCCCGGAGCCATCAGGATGGGGGGACAGGAGATCCGGATCGGGTTCAACCCCGCCCTTAAAGGGCAGCGGTTCCTGGTGCGAGGGATCATCGTGGGCATGGAGGAGAAGAAGTAGTTGGCCACCCTGGCAGACGCGCTAGCAGCACATCTGGGACCGATGCTGGGCCGACTCCAGCCGGCAGCCAGGGTGGCCCTGGAGAAGAGCGCTTGCTGGGCCTGGGTAACCCGGCCGCAGGCCCTGGAGGGAAGCCTTCACCTCCTGATCCTCGCTCTGCCCATCCTCCCGCCGGAGCTGTTGCTGGCGGCCGCCGCGCTGCCCATCGCGTTCTACGCCGCCCAGGTCATATCCGGAACTGCCCCCCGGTCACGTACTCCGGTTGATCTCCCCCTGGCGGTTTACTACGCCCTCGCCGTCCTTGCCACCGCTACCTCGGTGGATCCCCGGGGGAGCCTGCGCGATCTGGCCATCAACACCTGCGCCTTCGGGCTGTTTCTGGCGATCACCCGGGCAGCAGACCGCAAGATGGTGCTGCGCCTGCTGAACACCCTTCTGCTTGCGGGTACGCTGGTGGCAGCATACGGTGTGTACCAGTACCTCGTAGGCGTTCCGGTGGACAAGGCCTGGTACGACGTGAAACTCCATCCGGAACTGCGCGTACGGGTGTACTCCACCTTTGGCAATCCGAACGTGCTCGCCGAATACCTGGGCCTGGTCATCCCCTTTGGCCTGGCCGGCTTCGTTTCTCAGCGCCGCCCGCAAGGGCGCTTGCTGCTCGCCAGCTCCCTGGCGGTGATGACCGCCTGTCTCCTCTTCACGTACTCCCGGGGCGGCTGGCTGGGGCTGGCGGTGGCGGTGCTGGTGTTCGTGCTCTTCCGCGAGCGCCGGGTCATGTGGATCCTCCCCGCTGTGGCCCTGCTGAGCTACCTCGCAGCCCCCGAGGTTGTCCTGAATCGGGTGGCCAGTATGGTCAGCCTCAAGGATGCCTCCAACGCCCACCGGGTGGGCGTATGGCTGGCCAGCCTGGCCATGCTGCGGGATTTCTGGCTCACGGGCGTGGGGCTCGGCCACCGGGCCTTCATGCAGGTGTACGCCGAATACAAGCTCAAAGGCCGGTTTGCCTGGCACAGCCACAGCCTGTTTCTGGAACAGGCCATAGAACTGGGCATCGTTGGCCTGGCCGTATTCCTCTGGGTCATCTTCACCGTGTACCGGACCGGTCTGCATTATCTCCGTCCGGGCCGTCGCGACCCAACGAGCCACGCGCCGGTCGCCGCGCCCCCGGGCCGGGCCGTCAGGGCTGCAGCGGACCCGGCGCCGGCGATAGTTATGGCGGGGCTGGCAGCCGTATCCGGCACTCTCTTCCACGGACTGGTCGAGAACATCCTGTACATGGCTACCATCACCATCTCTTTCTGGATGGTGGTAGCTCTCACGATCGCAACCGGGAAGATATGGGAAACCGCAGCGGGGGGTGTGAGCCGTTCCGGGGGATCCTGAACGAGGTGGCCACCAGCGCCGCGTAGTGGTGGCAGGGTATTACGGGTACGACAACGCCGGAGACGAAGCCATCGCCGAGGCGGTGGTGTACGCCCTCCGCTCCCTTGTCCCGGATGTCCACATCACCGTGCTCTCCGCGCAACCGGCCCGCACCCTCGCCCGTCTCTCCGTGGAAGCGGTCCACAGATTCTCCCCCCGGGCGGTGCTGGGGGCACTGGCTCGCTGTCACCTCCTCATATTCGGTGGGGGTAGCTTGCTGCAGGACGTGACCAGCTTCCGTTCCCTGCTCTACTACCAGTCCATATTCGCCCTGGCTCTGATGCTGGGGAAACCGGTGGCGGTGTACGCCAACGGGCTGGGGCCCATACGTTCCCGCCTGGGACGTTTCCTCACGGCCGGGCTGCTTTCCCGCGCCCGGCTGGTCAGCCTGCGGGATCGCCACTCGTGGGAAGAGGCCCTCCGTCTGGGAGCCCGGGATCCCCTGCTAACCGCCGACCCCGCCTTCCTGCTCTCCCCCGCGCCGGCAGAAGAAGTGGCGGAAATCAGGAAACACGAGGGCTGGGACGGGCTCCCCCACCCCCTGGTGGGAGTCGCACCCCGTCCCTGGCCCGCCTCACCCCGTTTCGTCACCGAGATCGCACGCGCCCTCGACTCCCTGGCCCGCGACGGAGCCACCGTAGTGTTCATCCCCATGCAATACCCTCAGGACATGGGGATGATCGAGCAGGTACGGGCCGCGATGCAGGAACCTTCTTGCGTGCTGACGGGACGATACGGCCCGCGGCAACTGTTGGCCCTCACCGGCGAACTCGATCTGGTCATCGGCATGCGCCTGCACGCCCTCATATTCGCTATCGCCGCCGGGGTACCCGTGGTAGGCATCAGCTACGATCCCAAGGTGGACAGCTTCCTGGCCGAGGTGGGATGCCCCCGGGCCGGCACACCGTCCGACCTGAACGGGGACAAGCTCCTGGAGGTTTCCAGGCGCGTACTCGCCGACGGGAACCTGCGTGAAAGCGTGCGGCAGAAGGCCGCCGTCCTCCACGACCTGGCCTGGGAAAACGCCCGCGCTACTGTGGCGCTCCTGGTCAGAGAGCGGGACCCCCGGCGGTCATCACCACGCGCTTGAACCTTTCTCTCACAACACCCATCGGTAGACTTTCGGGCTTCCGCTGGTAGAGGAACTGCAGCTGATCAAATGAAATCCCCAGGGCGCTCTCCGCCTGGCCCAGCAGGTAGAACTGGCTGCGGTGGCACATCAGGGCCTTCACCTTGATGCCCACGTAATCACTGATATCCTCGGTGTAGTCCGGGTCAGGAGAGTGAAAGAGCAAGGCCTCGGCTATCTGGTGCGCCTCCAGCCCCTGCTGCAGGTGTTCCCGGTGGAAGAGGGGCATTCCCGCCGCCATGGCAGCGTACATGGCCATTTCCCCGGTGATGCGGTGGTCGGGATGAAGCAGGTAGCTCTTCCACGACGGATCGTGGGTCACCAGCAGGTCGGGCCGGTACCGCCGGTAGATAGCCACCAGCTTCTCGCGCAGGGCCAGGTCGGGCACCAGGTCACCGTCAGGGTATCCCAGGAACAGGCACTCCTTAACCCCCAGCACCTCTGCTGCCCGCTTCTGCTCCTCCCGTCTGATCTCCGCCAGGGCGGCTGGGTCCTGTTGTGGATCCATAGTCCCTTTGCTGCCGTCCGTCACGATCACGTAGATGACCCGGTCCCCCTGCCGGCACCAGCGGGCCACACTGCCGCCGCAGTAAAAGTCGCCATCATCCTGGTGGGCCTGCACCACCACTATGGTACGCCCCGACACCCTCCTCACTCCCTCCAAGCTTCCGGTCTCGCAGCCCAGGCGGCTCTGCCCCCGGGGTTCCCGTACACACCCGCTTCGCGAGGGCGAGCAGAATTCCTCCTCCTCCCAGGTCGCGTGGGCCCGGCCTTTCCCGCCCGAGAGGGAAGAGGCCCCCCGGTCACGAAGTTCCACGTAGCCCGGTACCAGCACATCGTGCAGGCACAGGCTTCCGACGAGATGGCCTCGAGCGAGGAGTGCACAGTCATGGCAGTTTCACAACCCCAACCGGCTTCCATCCCCATGCGGCAGGTGGTGGCCACCATGCTCAGCCAGCGCGGGGTGAGCATCCCCGCCCTGGCGCAGGTGGTACTGGATCTGCAGAGGCCCTACGCCCCCGACCTCACCCTGGCCGAGTGCGAGGAGTCGCTGTGGCACGTGCTCGATAAACGCGAAGTCCAAAACGCCGTACTCACCGGTCTGGCGCTGGACATGCTGGCAGAAAAGGACATGCTCCCCGAGCCGCTGGGGAGCATGGTCCGCCGGGATGATCCCCTCTACGGGATCGACGAGATCCTGCCGCTCTCCATCGTCAACGTTTATGGTACCATAGGCCTGACCAACTTCGGTTACCTGGACAAGGTCAAACCCGGCCCTATCGGAGGCGCAAACCGCCGCGTGGGCCAGGTCAATACCTTCCTTGACGACCTCATCTCCGCTCTGGCTGCGGCGGCAGCGGCCCGCATCGCCCACCGTCGGGGACCCGCCTCACCCTGACGGCACCGCCACTCCGTCCCGGCCTGGCCGACCCCCCCCTTACCGTGCCTGCCCGCCGCGTCCGGCACGGAGGTAGCAGCCGTATCAGGTCGTGGTACCCACCCGGCGCCTGGCCGTCAGTTCCACCAGGTAGCCGGTGAGGCCACCGTAAATCATGTACGCAACCAGGGATATGGCCAGCACACCGGGACCCAGCCGCCAGAAGGCACTCATGACCCCGAATGCGGACAACACCAGTCCCGCGATCAGCCACCATACTGCCCCGTAGAGGATCCCCACCGAGGTAGCCGCCCGGGCCGGAAAGATTAACCCGAACACCAGCCCCAGGACGGCCCCGATGACCAGGGCCAAGCCGACCCCCACCCAGAATCTGGCCATGGTGGCAGCGTGCGGGATGATCCAGCCTCCCAGAGCGGCGGGATAGTTCAGGGCTATGGCTCCCAGGTAGAATGCCGCCGAGAACACGATGAGCATTACGAGGGTTCCCGCCAGTCCACCGAGGACCCCTGCCCACACTCTGGTTCCCACTCCATCACCCCCGTGGGGAACATCTCACCTGTGCTGAGGATGCTCCCAGCGAGGGCAATTTATTCCTGCCAGGTCATCGAGGTGGGACGTGCGGGGCCAACAGCGCTCGAGGCGGGCCGGGTGCTGCTGGCCCCGGGCCCGCCTCGGTTGCGCAGGTCAGGGTTTTGTCTTAGCCGGCACGGCGTGCGGGACGGAAGTAGCGGATGTCCTGCCAGTTCCCCTGCTTTTCATCCGCGAACACCGGCTCTACAAGCAGGCCGATGCATACCTCCTCGCGGGGGATCTCACCCAGCAGGTGGATGATGCCCCCGCAGGTACCGGGGAAGGAAATGAACACCACCACCTGCGGTTCGGGCAGGGGGGCATCCTCCAGGTCCCGGTGTAAAACGGTGAAGCTCTGTACCACCCCCGGCGGTTTCACCTCTGTCCAATCCCCGGTGCGGGTGAAACACTCGGGGCAGTAAATTTGAGGAGGCAGGTAGCGGCGCCCGCACTCGGGGCAGGTGGCAGCCAGCAACTTCTCTTCCATGAGGCCCCGGAAGAACTTCTCTCCCGCGAGTCCGTACGTGTACTGGTGCCACACCCCCTGGTCGCCGAACAGGGGTGGCGCATCCTGCCAGCGGGACGGCTTTTCCAGGCTACCCATTCTCCCCACCTCCCGGCCCCTCGACCGGTGCGAAGTACAGGATGTCGGTGATGGCCCCCTGCCTCTCGGTCGGCGGCTTCCACACGGCCCGCACCGGCATACCCACCCGCACCCGACGCAGGATTTCCTCCAGCGTGTCGCCCACCTCGCCCAGGAGGTGCATGATGCCCATCCCCGGGCTGGCCCCGTCCAGTTCAATCACCGCCGGCACCCGGGGCACGGAAGAGCGGCTGGCATCCCAGTTAACGTACGAGACGGAGAAGGTGTTGACCCGCCCCGTGTCCCGCACGGCCACCCAGCGTACCGTGGGACGGAAGCACCACTCACAGAACATGCGGGGCGGCACCATCACCCGGTTGCAGCCAGGGCACCAGCGCCCGTAGATCTTGCCCTCTTTGAGCCCCCGGAAGAACCTGCTCAGGGCTGCCCCCGTGTCCCAGGCGTACTGGGCCTTCACGCGCCACTCCGTGGCGAGCACCCTGCCTTCCTGCAGGTCACGGTCTCTGAGGGGAACTCCGGGATATTCGCGGATATGCACGCTCATCTTCACACCCCCAGTACCACCACGGTGCCCACCTGCATCAGGTCACCCCAGGCCTGAGCCAGGCCGGTGCGCACGGGCCGGGAAACCTGCCTTGCTCCCGCTTCCCCGCGCAGCTGCCAGAATATCTCCGCCACCTTCATCAGGCCGGCGGCGGCGATGGGGTTCCCGACCCCGAGCAGGCCCCCGGAGGGACAGACGGGGAGCTCTCCGTTCCGGGCGGTGATACCCCTTTCCAGGAGGCGGGGAGCCTCACCCTTGTCGCACAGGAGCAGTCCCTCCATGTGGTGCAACTCCTTGTACGCGAAAGGATCGTATGCCTCCACCACGTCTATCTCCCGCCGGGGATTGGTGATGCCGGCCATGTCGTAGGCCATGCGGGCGGCGTACTCTACGTACTTGGGATAGTACAGGTCCCGGTTTGTCCAGTAGGACGTGTCCAGGTGCCACCCTACCCCCTTCACCCACACCGGCCGATCGCTGATGCGCTTGGCCACCCGCTCGGATACCATGACGATGGCGGCCGCCGCATCGGTGACCGGGGAAACCATGAGCCGGGTTACCGGCCAGACCATCACCTCCGAACCAACGATCTCCTCCACGGTGTAGTTGCCGGGGATACCTTCCTGGGCGCAGGGGTGGTCCAGGCCATTCCTCTTGTTCTTGACCGACACCAGGGCGATGGTCTCCAGGGGGATCTTGTGTACCTGCATGTAGCGGTTCATTTCCAGGGCGAAAATCCACAACAGGTTGACGCCCAGCGGCCTCTCCAGGAACTGGTCGTAAATGCCGTTAAAAGCCGCCTGGGGGTGAGGCAGGCAGGAGGACATCTTCTCCTCCGCCACCACCAGGACGGTGTCGAAGTGACCGGAAGCGACGTGGTACCATCCGTGGATGGCGGCGAACACGCCGGACCCGCCCCCCACGAATGAGCGCATGTAGGGCTTGCGGAACCCTCCCGCGCCGTCGGCCAGGTACTCCCCCTTCATGTGCACCCCATCGAACACGTCGGGCGCGGTGCCCATCACCACAGCCTCGATGTCCCGCGGGCGCAGCCCAGCCGCATCCAGGGCCATGCGGGCGGCTTCAAAGCACAGTTCCTTCCCCGTCTCCTGGGCCCGCCGCACGAAGCGGGTGAGGCCGGCGCCCACCACTGCCACCTTATTCTGATATCCCATCTTGCCTCACCCCCTCCTAACGAGCCAGGACTGCCACGGCGCCGGAGGCAGTGGGTATCCCGCGCCAGGACTGGGCCAGCCCCACTTCCGCCCCCGGTACCTGACGGGCACCCGCCTCACCCCGCAGCTGCCATACCACTTCCGCCACCTGCCGCAACCCGGAGGCATCCAGAAGATACCCCGCCCCCAGGTTGCCACCGGAGGGGTTCACGGGGAGCTGGCCGCCCCGGGAAAAGAATCCCTCCTGCACCATGGCAGCCGCATCCCCGGGCCGGGCCAGCCCCAGGGCCTCCAGGTGCTGCAGTTCCTTGTAGGAGAAGGTGTCATCCACCTCGGCCAGATCCAGTTCCCGCACGGGATCCCTGATGCCGGCCATCCGGTAGGCCATGCGGGCGGCCAGCTCGCAGTACACGGCCCGCCCCCACTCCCACCGGCTCAGGTCAGGGGTGTCCTGCGCCCATCCGATCCCCCGCACGAACACGGGGTCATCCCGCAGCCGGCGCGCCACCTCTTCGCACGCCAGGACGAGCACCACCGCCCCGTCTGCGTAAGGAGCCACGTCCAGTTCCTTGAGGGGCTCGGCCACCGGCTCGGAGGCCAGCACGTCCTCGGGCTCGACCACCGCCGGGTGGGCCGCCCAGGGGTTATCCAGGGCATGCCGCCGGTTCTTCGCCACCACGCGGGCACAATCCAGTTCCGTGTACTCGCGCTCGGCCAGGAAACGGCGCATCCCGAGCCCCGCCACAAAGCGCGGGTTCAGACCCAGCGGGCGCACGAAGACGGGGTCGAGGGCGAACGCTTCGATGTGGGATGGGTACAGCACGTTGGAGGGTTTGGCGTGCCCCTCCACCACGGCGATACGGAACTGGCCCGTCTCCAGCAGCAGGAGGCCCGCCGCCAGGCCCGTGATGCCATCCGCGCAGATGGTGTGCACGGGCTTCAGGACGGCGCCCAGCTGGTCGGGCACGTACTCATCAAAGATGGCCGTGCCTTCCCAGTAATCCTCGGACACGGCCACAAACGTATCCACGTCCTTGGGTTCGATGCCGGCATCTTCGTAAGCCCTGGTGGCCGCTTCGTAAACGAGTTCGCGAAAAGAGGCACAGGTAGACAACGACCTCAGCGGCGTGGCGCCCACGCCCACGATAGCAATTCTCATCGCCTGCCCCCCTTGCATCGGCTGGTCGGCTTAGCCTGGGCCTGCGGGTCTGATGGGCAGGGCACCACCTCCTCTGGGGTATTCGCGCTGGAAGCAGCTAGCTCCTGCCGCAACTCCTTCCTCGCTCCAAACGAAACATATACCGTCCGATATAAGGATCTTGACAACCGCGGTTAGGCTGCATATAATGACCAGCAGAAGAAACATCATGTCAGAGAGGAGGCATCTGCTATGTCCCTCATGCGCTGGGATCCGTTCCGTGACCTGGTGGAGATCCAGCGGAGCCTGGAGGACCTGTTCCGGCGTACATTCGCCACCTGGGAACAGCCCCTGGCGGCCCCGGTCCGGAGCACCGGCTGGGTGCCGGCCCTGGACGTCATCCAGAAGGAGGGGCAGCTTCTGATCAGGGCCGAACTGCCGGGGGTGGATCCGGAGCAGGTGGAAGTGACGGTAGAGGACAACCAGCTCACCATCAAAGGCGAGCGCAAGGAAGAGGTACAGGTCGAAAAGGAAAACTGGCTGCGGCGCGAATTGCGTTACGGGTCCTTTCAGAGGTGCCTGACCCTGCCCGCCGAGGCCGACACGGAGCACATCAAGGCCACCTACCGCAACGGGGTCCTGGAGATCACCGTGCCCTATCAGCCCACTGCCAAGCCTCGCCGGCTCACCATCGACGTGGAAAAACCCAAGAAGTAGGGGGCTGTGGCTGGCGGGCTGACCCTACCGCAGTGCCACCGTGACATGACGCCGGACCGGCGTCGTCGCACGCAAATGCGGGAAGGCGCAAGGCGTGGCTCCCCGAGCCACGCCTTGTTCTTGCCCGTGCCCTTCCACCTCGGCTCCCCGGGACCATGCCGAGGGAGGAACAAGCACGTCGCGCCCCGTTGCAGACGTGTTCCCGTTACTGCCTGAGGGGCACGTGGCTAGCGCCGGCGCATCGCCGGCTGCACGGGAAGGCTTACTGACGTCAGTGTTGTCCCCAGTACCCTGGCCACCGCCAGGGAAGCCACCCCATCGGCCACGTGGTGAAGAGCCGTCCCCACTCCCACCTGCACCAGGGCCACCGCCAGGTTATAGCCGAAGGCCAACACCGCCAACGCCTCGCCCAGAGCATGAACAGGTAGGGCAACCGCCAGGGCTGCCCAAAGGGGCCAGCCCCGCCTTACCAGGATGGCGCCCAGAACACCCCACAACACATGCACGAATGCGCGGGCTGCCACCACCGGGCCCAGGGTAATCAGGAACCCAAAAGTCGAACCCAGCCCCACAAACGCCGCCACGGCCGGGCTCACCAGCATGGCCAGCATCTCGGGCACGTGAGAAAACAGCGTAGCGGAAAAAGGTGGTATGACCACCTGCAGGTAACCGCGAAAAAGGATGGGAATCAACAAAGCCAGCGCAGTGAGCAAACCACCGACGACAACTTCCTTAGCGCGCACCATCTCACCCCCGGAACGTAATAATCCCCCGGATCGCACCCAGTATAGCAGATGACTTGACAGGTGACAAGACAGAGGCGCTTAAGGTTTCTAGCCGGGCCATCCTGCCCGGGGGCCCGGAGCAGAAAACTCACGAAGCGTCCAGCAGGTAGCCTTTCTCGTGCAGCCGGGTCCGAGCAGCTTCGATGGCATCCGGGTGAGACGCCTCCAGGGTATGCAGGTGCACGCCCCCCGTCAGGCTGGAAAGGAGGGCAGCCCCGGAACTGGCCACCCGCTCGAGGAAGGTGGTCACGTCTTCCCGCGTTTCCAGGAGCAAAAGACCGCGCAGCTCCCCATAGATGGGATGCTCCACGATCACGTCCAGAACCCGTACCCCCGCCTCCACGAGGGTGTACAGCTCGTCCCCGGTTTGGGCGGGGGAATGCCTGACCGCGATCACCTTCCGGTAGGGACGGGCCGGCATACCGGGCCCCAACCGGTATCCCTGGGGGGTGGCCAGGATGTCCTCCCCGGCCGCGCGCAAGAGGGCAATATCCTGCACAATCACCTGCCGGCTAACGCCCAACCTGCGCGCCAGGTCTGACCCGGTGACCGGGCCGCGGGCCTGTCTCAAAAGAGCCAGGATGTGTTCCCGGCGTGATGCCGCCAAGGCAGAACCCCCGTGGGCTATTTCGCCTCCATTGCGCCGGTGTCCTGCCGCACAAACCACTTCGCGGGCCTCTCCCCCACGCGGTCGACTGCCCCGGGGTATCCGCCGCGCTAGCCAACGGGTGCCCGGCCAGCTCGGGCACTGGTCAACTGGTGGGCTGCTGGCGCTGCTCCCGGGCCGTGGAGTAGCGAAACAGGTGGTACACCGGGCAGTAGCCGATTGCGGCCGTCACCAGCAGGTAGGCCCCCACCAGGACGAACAGGCCCCCCAGGAATCCCGCCACCGGGACGAAAAAGCGCAGGGCCAGGAGCACTACCCCCACCACAATGCGCACCGTGCGATCGGTGGCTCCCAGATTGTTCTGCAAATCCACCCCTCCCCTGATGCGGGAATCAATGGGTAGAGTGCCGCCTGGGTGCCTTTCCTATGCTATCATGGATACGGGAACCACCACCCATCGAGGGGTGGCAGGCTGCGGTTTGCAGCCGTACTGGGGCGCGGAGACCCATCGCGGTTTGCGGCCCCATCGCGCGGGAGGGAAAACGGTGCGTTACCAGGTGGGATTTGCCGGCGCGGCACGCCGCCGCGTCTTCGTAAGCCTGATCGCCCCCGAGCATCCCGTCGCCCTGGCCCTGGTGGTGCACGGGGCAGGGTCGTACCTGGGACCGTACTTACCTTTCGCCTGGGAATTGGCCAGCACCGGGATCTCGGTCACCCTGCTTGACCTCCCCGGCCATGGCCTTTCCGACGGCACTCCCGCCCACACCCGCTCCCACACCGCCTACCTGGAAGCCATAGGGGAGGCCCTGGACTGGGCCCGGGCGGCGTGTCCTGCCCCGTCCACCTTCCTCATCGGCGAGAGTTACGGGGCGGTGCTGGCACTCCTTTACGCTGTCGGGCACCCCGATCCCAGCCGCCAGCAGTCGGGGGGGAATCCCGTGAGCGGGCTGGTGCTGTCTGCACCAGCCTTCCGGGTGGCGGGGGTGCCGGGTTGGGCCCTCACGGCCGTCCGGGCCATGGCGCGGGTGGCGCCTCGGCTCCGGCTGCCCCGGGGTGCTCCCCTGGCGGTGAGCAGAAATCCGGTGGCTGGGGAGATCGTGCGCCGGGACCCCTTCCTGCACCGGCGGCTGAGCACCCGCTACGTGGCCGAGCTGGTGCGTGCAGGCGAGCAAGCTGCCCGCAGGGCCCCCGAGGTCAAGGTCCCCGTCCTTTTCCTCATCTCCCGTACGGACCTGGTCGTGGACAACCGCTCCACCAGGGAGGTATTCTCCCGCCTGGGTACCGACGATCGTACCTGGCAGGAGTTCGGAGGTCTGGCCCATGCCCTGCTGCTGGAAGACCCCGCCGGGATCGCGGGCCTGGTGTCCCGCTGGGTCCAGGGCCGGGTTTGTCGCACTACGCACTGCCCGGCACAACCGTCTCAAGCATGAGCGCGTCCCAGTCGAACCACAGCACAAACCCGCCCCACTCCCGACCCCCGCAGGAAAGCGGCAACTTTATGGCGAATTTGGGCAAAGGAAGGTGATGCTGCGTGGGCGGTGGTTGCTGCCAACTGGGTCGGATCATCCGGCAGAAGCGCAAGGAACGAAAGCTCACCCTACAGCAACTGGCGGCGGCGTCAGGCCTCAGCCTGGGGTTCCTCTCTCAGGTGGAAAACGGCCAGACGCTGCCTTCCCTTTCTTCTCTGCGCAAAATCGCCCAGGGTTTGAACACCTCGCTGTTCACGCTGCTGGCGTACGGCGAAGACAGGTACTCGTCGGTGGTGCGCCCGGGCGAACGCAAGACGGTGAAATGGCCCCAGCTCAACGTGGCCTTCGAGTTGCTCTCAGGAAGCCACGGACCGGTCAACCTGGAGGCGGCACTCACCCACCTGCCCCCCGGGGCACACACCTGTGACCAGCCCCTGGCCCATGGATACGGCCCGGCCGAGGAGTTCACATACGTGATAACCGGCCGGGTGAAACTTTTCCTTGGGGACGAGACGATCGACCTGGAGCAGGGTTCAAGCGTTCACTTCAGTTCCCTCATACCACACAAATACGCCAACGATGGCGATGAGGAAGCCGTCATGCTTACCGTCATGTCGCCTCCTTCGTTCTAGCGAAGTCCGCATGTTTCCCGGCAGAGCGGAGGCTCCCGGTGACGGGGCAGCGGTCCGGGAGGTTTTTCCCTGCGGGCGGCGAATCCTGGGCTTACGAAATCTCTTGCGCCGGGGCGAGGAGGCAGGGAAGCGTTGGACTGGTATTTTATCGTGAATCCGGTGGCAGGGCGCGGCCGCACCGCCCGCCTGTGGCCCCTCATGGAGCGCATCATCGCCGAGAAAGGGATCCCCTTCCGGGCCACATTCACCGCCCGACCCGGGGAAGCCCGGGATTTGGCGCGGCAGGCGGCCGATGAGGGAGCGGCGGCCATCGTGGGGATAGGGGGGGACGGCACCACGGGGGAAATCGTGAACGGCGTGCTGGGCAGCACGCGCCCCGAAACCCCCATAGGCGCCGTACCCACTGGCACCGGCAACGACTTCGTGCGGGGGCAAGACCTCCCCATATCCTGGGAAAGCGTGCTCAGGTCCATCCTGGAAGGTTCCCGGCCCACCCCGGTTGACGCCTTCGAGGTGGAAGATGCCGGGGGGAACAGGCGTTACGCCATCAACTCTATCGGAATCGGCTTCGACGCCTACGTGGCCCACCTGGCCCACTCCCGCCGCTGGCTGAAGCGCCTGGGTGCGCTGGCTTACGCCTTCGGGGCCGCCGGGGGGCTGCTCACCTTCCGTCCCACCGACAGCAGGGTGCTCCTCGACGGTGTCCCGGTCCATTCCAACGGCACCTGGCTGGTGGCCTGCACCAACACCGAGCGCCTGGCAGGGGGCATGAAGGTATGCCCCGGCGCGAACCCCGGGGACGGCCAGCTCAACCTGTGTGTGGCCTCCGGCGTGTCCGCTCCCCGCGTCCTGCAGCTCATGATCCTGTCCTTCCAAGGCAAGCACGCCGGGCGCCCCGGCGTCCGCCTCCTGTCGGGTCGGGAAGCGGTGATCAGTGCGGAACGCCCCCTGCCCGTGCACATCGACGGAGATCCCGTCCCCTTTGAGTTGCCGCTCACCCTCCGCGTGCACGCGGGGGCTATCCGCCTGCTTACGCCCAAGGGGTAAGGCCGCTCGGCCGGCAGAAGCTTGGGCGAGCCGAGTCGGGGGGTGCTTTGTGCTCCGCCTGAGGGGCAGGGTCGTGCGGTCAGGCCTGATGACCCGATTGAGGCTGGTGCTCCGTCTCCGGCGCTTGCGGCGCAGGGGGAAATGCCCGGCGCAGGACCACGATGGCCCCCCAGAAGGCCAGGGCGGCAAGCATGATGCTGGCCATCCCCAGCCCCATGACCCGCAGGCTGGCCACGACCGTTCCCCAGTCGATCCAGGCCATCGGCCTCACCTCACCAGGGCGAGGATGAGCCCGCCCGCCATGATGGATCCGATCTGCCCGGCCACGTTGGCCCCGGCAGCATGCATCAGGATGTAATTCTGAGGATCCTCGTTCAGGGCCATACGGGCGATAACGCGCGCCGACATGGGAAAGGCAGATATCCCCGCCGCCCCCACCATGGGGTTAATCTTTTCCCGCAGGAACAGGTTGAGCAGCTTGGCAAACACCACCCCGGCGGCCGTATCCATGACGAAGGCGGCCAGGCCCATGAGCAGGATGAGCAGGGTGGCGGGGGTGAGGAACGTCTCCGCCCGCATGGTGGACCCGATGGTGATCCCCAGGAGCAGGGTGACCAGGTGGGCCAGCTCTTCCTGGGCGGCCCGAGACAACCGGTCCAGCACCCCGCACTCCCGGATCAGGTTTCCGAACATGAGCATGCCGATGAGGGGAACGCTGATGGGCGCCACCAACCCCGCGATCACCGTGACCGCGATGGGGAACAGGATGAGGGCCGCGCGGGACACATCCTGACGCCGGTAAGCCATCCGGATGCGCCGGTCTGCCCTCGAGGTCAGAAACCGGATAACCGGCGGCTGGATGATGGGGACCAGCGACATGTACGAATAGGCGGCCACCGAGATGGGTCCCAGCAGGTGGGGGGCAAACCGGGAGGCCACATAAATCGAGGTGGGACCGTCGGCTGCCCCGATCACGCCGATGGCAGCCGCCTCCTTGAGGCCGAATCCTGCCGTGGCCGCCAGCAGCATGGTGAAAAACACACCGAACTGAGCAGCAGCCCCGAACACCATGAGGATAGGGTTCTGCAGAAGAGGCGAGAAATCCATCATGGCTCCCACGGCCACGAAGATGAGCACCGGGAACAACTCGGTGGCGATGCCTGCCCTGTGCAGGAGTTCGAGCACCCCTCCCGGCAGCACCGCCGCTGAGAAGGGGATGTTGGCCAGGATGGCCCCGAACCCGATGGGTAAGAGCAGTGCCGGCTCGTACTCCTTGCGGATGGCGAGCCAGATGAGGACGCCACCGATGCCGAACATGATCAGATGTCCCGGTGTGATGCCCGTCAGCCCCGCCAGCAGTCCGTCCAATTCTCACTCCACCCTCTTCCAGAGATAGCTGCGTAGTTCTTGCACGTCGCGTGCTACCATCGTTGCCCCCGCTTCGCGCAGACGCTCAGGGGGATGGGAACCCCATGCCACTCCCACCGCCTCCACCCCAGCACCCCGGGCACTCTGCATGTCGTAGGGGCTATCGCCCACCATGACCGCCCGCCCCGGCGGACATCCCAGACGCCGCAAAGCCTCCCGCACCGGTTCGGGCGAGGGCTTGTGCTCCCGGGTATCTTCCAGGAACACGGCCGTGGTCAGGTAAGGAGCGATGCCGAAACGGCGCAACCCCATCTCGGCTCCCCGCCTCCTCTTAGAAGTGACCACGGCCAGGCGGGCTCCTGCCCCGTGCAGATCGCCCAGGAGTTCCCGGATGCCGGGAAACTCCCTCGCCAGGGCATCGTGCTCCCTGAGGTTGAACTCGGTGTAAAGGCGCACCAGTTCTTCCGCCCGCTCGGGATCGAACCGCCGCATCTGATCCATGAGCGGGGTCCCCTGCCCGGCAAGCAGCACCTCATCCGGAAAGTCCCGGCCCAGCACCTCGTGCAGGGCGTACCGGAATGAGGCCAGGATGAGGTCTCGGGTGTCGATTAGGGTGCCATCCAGGTCGAACAGCACGGCTTCGTACCGCAGCACCAACTAAGCTTCGTCCTCTCTATGTTTCGTCCTCTCCGGGATGGTTTCTCTCGTATACCAGTCGCAGGCCTTCCAGGGTCAGGAGCGGGTTCACCACCTCCACGGTGCGGGCTTCCTGCACCACCAGCTCAGCCAGGCCCCCGGTGGCGATCACCCGTGCTTCCCCACCCAGCTCCTTCTTGATGCGCGTCACCAGGTGGTCGATCATGCCGGCAAACCCCAGCACAATCCCCGCCTGCATGCTGGCCACCGTGTTCTTGCCGATGGCACTCCTGGGCTTCACCAGTTCGATGCGGGGCAGCCGGGCAGCCCGCTCGAAGAGGGCCTCGGTAGATATGCCGATACCGGGGGCGATGGCGCCCCCCAGATACTCCCCCCGGGCGGACACCACGTCGAACGTGGTGGCGGTACCCATGTCCACCACGATGCAGGGCCCCCCGTAAAGCTCGAAGGCAGCCACCGCGTTCACGATGCGGTCCGCACCCACCTCGCGGGGATTCTCGTACCGGATATCCATCCCGGTCTTGACGCCCGGGCCTACCACCAGGGCTTCCACACCCAGGTAGCGGCGGGCCATCTCCTCCAGGGCAGGCGTCAAGGGCGGTACTACCGATGCAATGGCACACGCTCGCAGCGCCACCAGCCCCAGGCCGTGAAAGCTGCACAGCTGGTGAAGCAGCATCCCGAACTCGTCGGCGGTGGCCTGGCGCCCGGTGGTGGTGCGCCAGTGAAAGGCCAGTTCCCGGCCCCGGTATACTCCCCAGACGATATTTGTGTTTCCCACATCTACGGCCAGGAGCATGGATGCACCTCAATTCCCAGTCAGATCGCGGCATGCCGGAATGCCCCCGGCCCCGGTGGCGGCCAGCACCGCCCGCCGGATGGCCTCCGCAACCGCTTCCGCGGCCAGCGCCCCCACCAGAGTGACGTTAGCCTGCCGCTTCCCCGTGGCCAGGGCGAACACCACATCACCATCGAACATGGTGTGGGCGGGGGAAATGGCCCGCGCCAGGCCATCCTGCGCCATCTGGGCCAGCTTGTTGACTTCCTCCTTGGTGAGGTGGGCATCGGTGGCCACCACCGCGAGCGTGGTGTTACACCCCGCCCCCACCACCCGGGGCTCGGCTGACCCGTCAGCCCTCCCCCCGCTGCCCCCTGACCATGCGGCGGGCCCACCGCTCCGCGGAGGAACCGGCCAAGCGGAGATGTCGCCGGTGACGGCCTCGCGCAGGTGGCGGGCGGTATCCAGCAACTCGCCCGTCATGGGGTTGCGCGCCCCCGCCAGCAGGCGCCCGGTCCGCCAGTCCAGCACGTCACCGAAGGAGTTCACGGCCACCAGGGCACCCACGGTCAGCCCATCCCCCAGGCGGATGCTGCAGCTGCCGAGCCCGCCCCTGGTCGCCCAGCGGGTCCCAAACACCTTCCCCACCGTGCACCCGGTCCCCGCTCCCACGTTCCCTTCTGGAAAGGAACCCGCTGCCGCCTGCTGGCAGGCCAGGATGCCCATGTGCCGGTCCGGACGGGCGCGGGGATTTCCCAGATCCAGGTCGAACAGCACGGCCGCGGGGACGATGGGCACCCGGGCCACGCCGGTGTCGAACCCCACTCCCCGCTCCTCCAGCCACTCCATGACCCCGCAGGCCGCGTCCAGGCCGAAGGCGGATCCTCCCGCCAGCACTACGGCATGCACCCTTTCCACCAGGTTCACCGGTCGCAACAGGTCGGTCTCCCGGGTGCCGGGCGCCGATCCCCGCACGTCGGCACCTGCCACCGCCCCCTCTTCCACCAGCACCACAGTGCAACCGGTGAGGCCCTCCGGGTCGGAGGCGTTGCCCACCTTCACCCCCGCCACATCCGTGATGTTACCGTACATCCCCACTTTCCCCCCGACCTCCGGAACTGCGCAGGGAAACGTCCCCGGCCACTACCCGCACCAGTTCACCTCCGGCCCTTCTCACCAGGAGTGCGCCCTGCTCGTCGATGTCCTCCGCCACCCCCGCCCAGGTTTCCTTACCGGCAATGAGCACTTCTTTCCCCAAGACGGTAGCACGCTGGCGCCAGAGCTGCAACAGGGGCACCGGGCCTTCTTTCCGCAGCCCGCCGTACAGCCGGTCCAGATGGTCCACCAGGGAGGCGGCCAGTTCCGGCAGGGGAGCCCGCCCCGCCGCCTCCAGGATGGTGGTGGCGCGCTCGCGCTCAGCGGCCGGCAACACCGCTACGGGGAAGGCAGCATTTAACCCGATCCCCAGCACCACGTGGCCAGGCCCGACCTCGGCCAGCACCCCACCCAGCTTGCGCCCTTCCCAGTAAATGTCGTTGGGCCACTTGATCCCGGCCTCCAGTCCCACCACCTCGGACAGGGCCCGGCACGCGGCCACCGACGCAGTTGCCACCAGGACCCCTCCCGCATACAGCAGGTCGTTCTCGGGCCGGAGCAGTACGGACATCCAGATTCCGCCGGGCGGGGACTCCCAGCGGCGTCCCAGGCGCCCGCGACCCGCCGTCTGACGGCAAGCCATCACCACCGTGCCTTCCGGGTACCCCCGCCGGGCCAGATCGGCCAGCACGTCGTTGGTGGAGGAGCATTCCTCGTAGCCCAGGAGCAACCGGCCCACCACCCGCCCCCCTGTGGCGCGGGGCGAAAGGCGGGCGACGATCTCCTCCAGCCAGTCCGGGCGAGGGGACTTCCCCAGGGCACTCCACAGGATCTCGCTGCCTTCCCCGGGATCCCTCACCAGGGCCACCAGCCGCTCCATGGGGCATATCTCCCCGGGCTGGCGTCCGCACACAAAGGGCACCGTTTCCTCACCCTGCACGTGCACGCACTGCTCCGCCAGGACGTCCCGGGCGGGCTGGCTCACCACCTGCCCCCACACCGCCCGCACTCCCGCCCGGACGGCGAGCAGGGCAGCCGCCTTGCCCACCACCCGGTCGGCCAGGGCGGGGGGAGCCGGCCAGGCCGAACTACCCCGCTCGGGGCTCCATCCCAGCCGGTCCAGGAGTTCCACCAGAGGCAAGAGGCCATTGCCGCGCGCCCGGCCCAGCAAGCGACCCTCGCAGGCCAGGGCCACAGAGGCGATGCCGTCTTCCACCTGCTTCCTGGCCAGTTCCAGATCAGGATCTCTCTCCCGCTCCCAGCGGCTCATAACCAGGCCGGCTCGAGCACCCAGTACTCAGTTTTGACGGGAAGCTGACCTTTTTCCACCCGCGCCACGGAGCCACCGGGCCGCCTGACCCCTTCTTTGCCGCGCAGAAACTCATCCACACCCGCAATGGGCCAGTCGGGGTTGGCCGCCGTCTTGAAGTGCATGGGGATGACGATCCGTGGTTTGAGCAGATCGATCACCCGGTCGGCTTCCGCCGGCCCTATGGTGTAGAACCCTCCCACCGGCGTGAGCAGGACGTCCACCGATCCGAAGGCGCCGGATTGCTCCGGGGACACGGGGTGTCCCAGGTCGCCCAGATGGACCACCCGCAGCCCGCCCATGTCGAGTACGAAGCAACCGTTCTTGCCCCGTTTGGCCCCCTTCTCGCCATCGTGGAAGGTGGGAACCATGCTGACCATCACATCCCCCACCCGGGCACTGGGATTGGCCCAATCGCCGCCCGGGGCAAGGGCCCTGACCACCTGCGGCGAACCGCTCGCGACCTGGACGTGGTTGTGGTCGAAATGCTCGTGGCTCACCGTCACCAGGTCGGCCGCCACCTGCTTCACCTTGTAGCCCACCTGCTCGTTGAACGGATCTGTCACCACCCGCGTCCCACCCGGGCTGGTGAGCAGGAAGCAAGCATGCCCCAACCACTGGATCTCCACCGTCACCACCTCCCGTGCTGCTTGTAGTTATTCCACGCGGGCGCACCGCTCCCTGCCCATGGCCTCACCAGCCTGAAAAGCTTGAGGCGGCGGGGTTCCCGCCGCCTCACCCGGGCGATGCTGATTGCGGGCACGTGCCCCTTTGACCAATGACCAGAATCAGAACTCGAAGGTCATGCTCACGCTCACCTGGATGGTCAGCTCACCCGGCATCACGGGCGGGGCTGCACCGTATCCTGCCTCAGCCTTCATGAGCATGGGCCCGCGGATGATGGGGATGCCACCCCTGTGCACGCTGATGTTCCGTACGCCTTTGATTTGCACTCCGGCTGCCTTCGCCGCCAGTTCCGCTTGCCGGCGGGCATCCGCAACGGCCTCTTCCAGGGCCCTGTCCTGCCAGGGCCTGGGGTCACTCAGGCCGAACGAAATCCCCTGGATGCGGTTGGCACCCGACGCCACCACCGCATCCACCGCCTTGCCCAGGTCGTCCAGCTTGCGTACCGTCACCTGTACACCGTTTTCCGCCCGGAACCCGATCACGCGGGGCGGCTGCGGTTCCTCCTGCGGCCGTTCGGGCTTGGTGGATTCGTAAATCGGATACAGGGAAAGCTGCGTGGTCTGTATATCCTTCTCCGCGATCCCCAGTGTCTTCAGGGTTGAAATCACCTCTTGCATGGCCCGGGCGTTCTGCTCCTGGGCCGCCCGAGCCGTGTTGCCCGTGGTCTCCACGGCCACCTGCAGGCTGGCCATGTCGGGCTTCACCTGCACCTCCCCGGTACCGTTCACCTGGATCAAGCGATCCACACGGGCCTCGTCCACTGCCTGGACCTCGGACCCGCGCAGCGCCAACCCCGCCCCCAGCAAGACGGCAAGCACTGCCACGGCGGCCACCAGCTTCCTGTACATCCGCATCCCCCTTTCCGCCGCTCCCACGCATGAGACGCCCCACCCTCGCCCCACGTTGCACCGCCAATTAAGGAGCCCGGGGGAAGACCCCGGGCTCCCTGGGTAGCAACACCCTTAATTCGCGGTTACGGGTCTTGGGGCTAGAACAGGCCGACCACCCGGCCCTCTTCGTCGATGTCCACCTTCTGGCCGGCGGGCTCGCTGGGGAGACCCGGCATGGTGCTCATCTCGCCCAGCAACGGATAGAGGAAGCCCGCACCCACCGAGGCCCGCACTTCGCGGACGGTGACGCGGAATCCGCGCGGACGCCCCTTGAGGTTGGGATCGGCGCTGAGGGAAAGGTGGGTCTTGGCCATGCAGATGGGGAGCTTGTCGTACCCCAGGCTGGTGTACAGCTTGATCTGCTGCTCTGCCTTCGGGAGATAGTCCACCCCGTCGGCCCCGTACACCCGGGTGGCGATGATCTCGATCTTCTCCTTGATGGGGATGTCCAGGGGGTACAGGTGGTGGAAGTTGCTGGGCTGCTCGCAGGCCTTCACCACCGCGCGGGCCAGGTCTTCGCCGCCGGCACCGCCCTTGGCCCACACCTCGCTCACCACGGCGCCGGAGGCACCGGCCGCCAGGGCCTTCTGCCTGATCAGCTCGATCTCCTCGTCCCGGTCGGTCGTCATGCGGTTGATGGCCACCACGGCCGGGATCCCGTGCATGAGCACGTTCTCGATCTGCTTCTCCAGGTTCTCGCAGCCTTTCTCGAGGGCGGGCATGTTCTCTTTGGCGATGACCTCGGGATCCATCGGTCGCCCGGGCCGCACCTTGAAGGCACCGCCGTGCATTTTCAGGGCCCGCACCGTACACACGACCACGGCCGCGTTGAGCTTGAGGCCGCTGTACCGGCACTTGATGTTGAACATCTTCTCCGCGCCGATGTCGGCACCGAACCCGGACTCCGTGACCACATAGTCCGCCAGCTTGAGCGCGATCTGGTCGGCCAGGATGGAGTTGTTACCGTGGGCGATGTTCGCGAACGGCCCAGCGTGCACGAACACGGGGGTGTTCTCCAGGGTCTGGATGAGGTTGGGCTTGATGGCGTCCCTGAGCAGGACGGTCATGGCACCCGCGCACTTTAAGTCTTCCGCCGTCACCGGCTTACCCTCGGGGGTGTAACCTACCACGATGCGGGCCAGGCGCTGGCGCAGGTCCTTGAGCCCGGTGGTCAGGGCCAGGATGGCCATCACCTCGGACGCCACCGCGATATCGAACCCCGTCTCCCGCGGGTATCCGTTCTCCTTGCCACCCAGGCCGATGATGATTTTGCGCAAGGCCCGGTCGGACACGTCCACCACCCGCGGCCAGGTGATGGAAAATGGGTCTATGTTCAACTTGTTGCCGTGCAGGATGTGGGCGTCGATGAACGCCGCCAGCAGGTTGTGGGCCAGGGCCACGGCGTGCGTGTCGCCGGTGAAATGGAGGTTGAAGTCCTCCATGGGCACGCACTGGGAATACCCCCCGCCTGCGGCCCCTCCCTTAATGCCGAACACCGGGCCCAGAGACGGCTGCCGGATGCAGTTGATAGTCCGGTAACCGATTCGGTTCAGAGCCTGGCCCAGGCCGATGGTGGTGACCGTCTTGCCCTCGCCCAAGGGAGTGGGAGTGATGGCGGTTACGGTGACGTACTTGCCGTTCGGCCTGCCTTCCAGTCTCTTGAGCACGTCCAGGGAAACCTTGCACTTGTACTTACCGTACAGCTCGATTTCGTCCTCTTCCAGGCCCATCTCCCGCGCGATTTCCACGATGGGCTTCATCTTGGCTTCCTGGGCAATTTCGATGTCGCTCTTCACCTGAGTCCCCCCTTAGACCCCCGGTAGTCCGTCCTGTAACCCGGAAAACACCGCATCGACAAGCTTGGCACTCTCCCCTGCCCTTGCTCTGAGCTCCGTCACCTCCCATGCCGTCTCCCGCACGAATTCCCGATCCTTCAAAGCGGCCAGGTTCACCAGAACGTTGAGGGCAGCCCCCTCCAAGGCAGCACGGGCCATCAGCAGGGCTACGGCAGCGTCCGTGCGGGCACTGCTGATACCCCGTTCCACCGCCATGCGGGCCAGGTCCATCACCTCCACCGACCGGCGCGCCACCTCGAGAGGTATCACGGCTGCCTGCCGGAGGGCCGACTGGATCGCTCCCGACCGCCCGGCATCAGTCTTCGGCAGACGGTAGGCAGACATCACCTCCAGAAAAGCTTCCGTGTCGCGATCCACCAGGGTCGCCAGCTCCCGGGACAGCATTCCCGCCCTGTCCAGGGTGTCACGCAAATCGGCAGCTTCCTGCCCCTTCCTGGCCACGGTGATGCGTGCGACCATGGCCACCAGAGCCGCGGCCTGAGCCCCTGCCAGTGCAGCCACCGCCCCGCCCCCAGGGGCAGGAGCATCCGAACCGAGCCGCTCCAGAAACTCGCACACCGCCAGGTCACGCAAATTTTCCAAACCCGACCCTCCAGTCACCCGCCCCGGCACGCCCGGGCCGAAATCATCCCCACCAGGAATATCAGGAACAGCAGAGCCCAGTCCCGCCATCCCACCCGCCGCTGCCCGCCACGCTCGGCCGCCCGGGACTCCGGCTGCTCGGCAGGCATCGCCTCCGCAGCGGGCCCTGGTGGTTCGGCCGGTGTCGCCTCGCCTCTGCGCGGCTCCGGCGTATGACCTTCCATGGGGTCACCCCCTCTGCAGGGCCAGCACCTGGCCTTCCCTCACCACTACCTTGCCCTTCTTGATCACCCAGGTCACGGGGGCACCCCCCATCCGGTAGGGGATGTGCTCGTACCCGGGCACACCGAACACCACCAGGTCCGCCTGCTTCCCCTCCTCCAGAGATCCCAGGTCCTCGCCCCGGCCCAGTGCCCAGGCGGCGTTGGCGGTGACGGCCACCACAACCTCCTCGGGCTCCAGCCCCATGCCCACGCACGCCAGCCCCATCACGAGGGGAAGGGAGGCGATGGGACAGGTGCCGGGGTTGAAATCCGTGGCCAGGGCGACCGGTACCCCCGCCTGGATCATGTCCCGGGCCGGCGCGTAGGGCTTGCCCAGGAATAAGGCTGTGCCGGGCAGGAGGACGGCCACCACCCCTGCCTCCGCCATCCGCTTCCAGCCCTCCGGGCGGGAACGGAGCAGGTGATCCGCCGAAGCAGCCCCCAGTTCCGCCGCCAACTCAGCACCCCCCAGGGGGGCCAGTTCGTCGGCGTGCAACCGCACGCCCAGCCCCAGTTCCCGGGCGGTGGTGAGGATGCGGCGTGTCTGCTCCAGGCTGAACACGCCCTGGTCGCAGAACACGTCCACGAAACGCGCGAGGCCCTGCCGGGCTACTTCCGGCAGCATGACACGGACGATATGTTCTACGTACCCATCGGCATTTCCTCTGTATTCCGGCGGCACGGCGTGGGCGCCCAGGAAAGTGGGAACTATCTCAATCGGCTGAGTTTGCGCCACGCGGGCTATCACGGCAAGGAGTTTATGTTCGTCGGGCCAGGAGAGACCGTAGCCGCTCTTCACCTCCGCAGTCGTCACCCCGCAGAGGAGCATGGCGCGCAGCCGTTCCTCCAGGAGCCGGGCCAGCTCGTCGGCCGGGGCAGCCCGGGTGGCCCGCACCGTGGAGAGTATCCCACCCCCAGCCTCCAGGATCTCCAGGTACGCCACCCCGCGCAGGCGCAGGCGAAACTCATCGGCCCTCCAGCCGGCAAACAAGGCGTGGGTGTGGGGATCCACCAGCCCGGGCAAAACCGTGCCCCCCGCGGCATCCACCACGGTCGCCCCCGGCTCCAGCTCGACCCGGCGCCTCAGCTCCCCCTCTTCCCCCACGCCCACTATACGACCCCGGTAAGCCGCCACCGCCCCCCCGGGGATGGCTCCCACCTGCCTCATGGCCTCCCCCCGGCGGGGTCCGGCAGGTACTCCCGGGGGAAGAGCAACCGTAACTACCTGGGCCGCCCCCACCACCAGCAGGTCAGCTTTCTCGCGCGGCATTCCACAGACGCACCTCCAGCATCTGATCCACCTTGAGGTCGGGGGCACACAGGAAGTGGCGCACCACATCCAGCAGGGCTTCCGCCGGTGCCAGTCCCACCAGTTCCGAGCCGGCCACCCTCGTACCGTGACGTCGGGCTTCCTCCTCCACCCGGAGGTAGACGGCGGGAAGGGAGGTGCGCCGGTAATCAAGGAGGTTCATGGAAACCTGTACACCGCCGTCGTCCCGGCGCAGGCCCAGGGCCTGCACGGCCGGAAGTCCCCCGCCCGACTCCCGCACGGCCCGGGCGATGGATCGGGCCACCCCCAGGTCGGTTGAATCCAGGTTGACGTTGAACGCGATCAGGAAGGGCCGCGCTCCCACCGCCACGGCTCCGGCCCGGGGATGCAGGCGGGCAGGCCCGAAATCGGGGTGCCGCTCCGGCAGAGAGATGGCTTCCTTCAGACCTTCGTACTCTCCCCGGCGGACGTCCGCCAGGCGCACCCGGTCGGGACGGGTAGCGGCGGCCCCGTAAAGGTAGACGGGGATACCCAGTTCCTCGCCTATCCGTTTCCCCAGCTCCCGCGCCCAGACAACGCACTCCTCCAGGCTTGTCCCCCGCAGGGGGACCAGGGGGATGACATCCGTGGCGCCGATGCGGGGATGCTCGCCCCGATGCTGCTCCATGTCGATGAGGCGGGCCGCCGACCGGCAGGCAGAGAATGCCGCCTCCAGCACCTGCTCGGGAACGCCCGCCACCGTGACCACGCTGCGGTTGTGGGCGGCATCGGAGTGCACGTCCAGCACCGTCACTCCCTGGCCCCGCATGGCCTGCACGATCTCTGCCACCACTTCCGGACGGCGCCCCTCGCTGAAGTTGGGCACGCACTCGATGAGCCTGTCCACCTAAAATCCCCCTTCCCATAGCGGGGGGCCAGGCGGGCGGCCCCCCCAGCCTGCCCGACGATGCTGCCTGCGCCTGCCCGCTGGGTGCGGTGTCGCCGGCGCGCTCTGAGGCCAGCGCCAGGACTAGCGACGCCAGCGCCAACGCAACACCTGACGCAACCGGTAGGCCTCCAGGCTGAGACCTTCTTCACGGGCGCACAGGAAGTAGACGTCGCCGCGCGGGCTTACCCTGACAAACCTCTTCAGGCGCGCGTGACCCGTGGTGGGAATGTCGAGCACCTGCACCAGTTGACCCTTGCGGTCAAACCGGTGCAGGCCCGCAGGCTCGCCCCCGTAGAGGAGGTAGTACAGGTAACCCTTGCCGTCCACCCCCACCAGGGATCCCTCTCCGATAAACGTCCCCGTACGCAACTCTACCTGGCCCCAGGGCTCGAGCCGGGGCGACAGCACCTGCACCCGGCGCACGAAGCCGTCCGGGGAGTGCAGGTCAAGGTAAAGGCAGCCGTCGGGCGCCACCACCGTCCCCCGCACCGCTTCCGAGATCACACCTTCCGTGTCCTCCCGTACCCCCGAGACGCTCACCAGTACGGACGCCAGGGTCCGGCGGGCCTCACCCCGGCCCTTCAGGAAGCTTACCCGCCTGAAGAAACCGGTGGTGGTCCACCCGGCCTCCTGCACGAAGACGGACTTCTCCCCAACGGCCAGTTCTTCTATCAGGTAGACATCTACTCCTTCCGGCCGCATGGCCTCCCGCCCCGCCACGCTTCCGCCTGCATCCAGCCACACCAGTTCGCCCTTTACGTTGTCGGCCAGGTACACGGTGCCCCCGGGCGACACGGCCACGTCATCGTAGCCCATCCCATCGAGCGGAATGGTAGCCGCCAGTTCTCCGTTATGGCCCAGCACCAGGACGCGCTGGTTGAACGTATCGAGCAAGAGGATGCGACCGTCCGGGTGAAGTGCAAACGAACGGGGCCCGTACCACTGACCATCCTTGCCCTCCGCCCGCCCAACCTGGCCCGCTTCCTTCCCCCATGGCGCCCGCCAGATCACCCCGTGCTCGTAGCGACCGGCCCGCTCCGGACCGCCGGCGGCCAGCACACCCGCCACCAGCGCCAGGAGCATGACCGCCACCGTGCATCCTGACCCCCGCGGCCTCCTGCCCGTCATGCCGGTCACCTCTCGCCCTAGACGTATGCCCGGGCGAGTCTCCATAGAAGAGAAGTGCCGGCGCGCACCGCAGTGTGCACCACGCAGGCCAATTCCGACAACACGCCAGCAGCCTGCGGGGGCAAGTACCGGAGCAGAACCCGCCGGGCCGGCCAGCCGTCACGCCAGCGGCCCTACTGCCTCCTCGGCCACTCGCAGGATCTCGCCTGCGGAAACCAGTTCCTTCAGCCGAGACAGGTCCGGCGCAGGGGGACGGTCTTCGTCGAGCGGAGGGACATACCGGCGGATGTGCTGCCAGACGGGGGCTGTACCGGCCCCCAGCCCCTGCGGTCCCAGAAACTCCACGGCCTGGGCAGCCGCCAGCAACTCTGCCGCCAGGATCCATTCCACGTTGTCCAGCACCCGCCGGGCTTTGCGGGCCGCCCAGGGACCCATGGAGACGTGGTCTTCCTGCCCGGCCGAGGTGGGGATGGAGTCCACGCTGGCGGGGTGAGCCAAGGTCTTGTTCTCGGAAACCAGGGCGGCTGCAGTGTACTGCACCAGCATGAGGCCCGAACACAGCCCTCCCGATTTGGTGAGGAAGGCGGGAAGGCCACTCTGGCCGGGGTTGAGCAGCCGCTCGAGCCGGCGCTCGGAAATGGTCCCGAAGGTTGACAGGGCGATGGCGGCGTAGTCCAGGGCCATCGCCACCGGCTGACCGTGGAAATTACCGCCCGAGATCACCAGGCGTTCGTCGGGAAACACCAGGGGATTATCGGTGGCGGAATTGATCTCGCGTTCCAGCACTTCTGCCAGGTGGGCCAGGGCGTCCCGGCAGGCCCCGTGCACCTGGGGGATGCAGCGCAGGGAATAGGCGTCGTGCACCCGGGCTTCCCCCGGGGCCGTGACCAGCCTGCTGCCCTCGGTGAGCCTGCGCAGGTTGCGGGCCACCTCCTCCTGGCCCGGGTGGGGACGCGCCACCTGCACCAGGGGGTGGAACGGGGCGATCTGACCTCGCAGTGCCTCCAGGCTGAGAGCAGCGGCAACGTCCGCCACACCCGCGAGCCGGCGTGCCTCACTCACCAGCAGGCAGCCCAGGGCACTCATCACCTGGGTCCCGTTGATGAGGGCCAGTCCTTCCTTGGCCCCCAGTGCCACCGGCTCTATGCCGGCCCGACGCAGCGCTTCCCCTCCCGGCAACCTCTCCCCGTGGTAAAACGCCTCACCCTCTCCAATGAGCACCAGGGCCACGTGGGCCAGGGGAGCCAGGTCGCCGCTGGCACCCACCGATCCCTTTTCCGGCACCACGGGGTGCACGCGCCGGTTAATCATCTGCACCAGGGTTTCCAGTACCTCGAGGCGGATGCCCGAGTAGCCCTTGAGCAAAGCGTTCACCCGCAAGGTCATGGCAGCCCGCACCACGTCCTCGGGGAGGGGATCGCCCACCCCAGCCGCATGGCTGCGGATGAGGTTGCGCTGCAGGGCAGCGGCCTGTGAGGGGGAAACCACCACATCGGCTAACCGCCCGAACCCGGTAGTAACCCCGTAGACCACCTCTCCCTCAACCAGGAGGCGTTCCACCTCCTCCCGCGCCGCCTTCACCCGGCGGGCCGCTTCCTCGCCCACCTTGACCTTCCAGCCTCGCCGGGCCACACCCTCCACTTCGAGCACTGTCAGGGTAGACCCGGTGAGCACCACAGTGTCCACGCCGCTTCCACGCCCCCCTCACGTTTTGGAGCCGTAAACGCTTTCGGTACCCCGCCGCGCAATCCCTGCCTTCAACGGGGCAACACGGTCGACAGGGCACCCAGTTCGGGCTGCAGGGCCTGCTCCAGGTACAGGGCAACGTCGCCTGCCTCCACCTGCTGCAATGTCCGGTAGTAATCTTCCAGGGACAACCCGTAAAAGTGCAGGTCCGGCACCAGGTAAGCAGGGGCGTCCAGGGAGTCAAAGAATGACACAAACTGCCCCAGGGCAGCGCGCCGGCACCGCTCCAGATCGCGGTCGCTCCAGTTGCGCCGGGCTGAGAATATGCCTTCCCGCAGGCGGTCGCCCAGCCGCCCGGGATCGGGGGTGCGCCCCATAAATACGGTAAAAGCCCAGTCGCGCCCGCATGCGTAGCTGGCGGCGAAGGAATCGTCGATCAGTCCCTCCTGGTACAACTGGTGGAAGAGATCCGATCCCCTCCCCAGCACGATCTCGAGCGCCATCTCCCCCGCCACCCGCCGCCTCAGGTCGCCACCCCCGGGGAAAGCGGGGTCCCGAAATCCCAGTGCCAGCAGGGGAACGGCCACCGCCATACGCTGTTCCGCATTCCTTTCTTCCAGCTCACCGTGATCGGGGACTCCCACCCTGCGGAACCCGGGGGCGGGACCCGGCCGGCGTCCCCCCACGTGACGGTCCACGTGATCGAGGACCTGCCCCGGGTCCAGGTCACCGGCCACGTAGAGGACCAGATTTGAGGGGTGATAGAAATTGCGGTAGCACAAATCCAGGTGCTCGAAGGTAATCTCCCGGATCGACTCCAGGGACCCCGCCACGTCCTCCCGCACCGGATGCCGCCGGTAGAGAAGACGCCTGAGGTTGTGCATGACAGTGCGGTGGGGGCTGTCCAGGCCCATGCGGATTTCCTGTTCTATGATGGGCTTCTCCTTTTCCACTCCCGCCGGGGTGAAGCGAGCCTCCTGCACAAACCCCAGCAGGAGGTCAAGTGCCTCCCAGAACGCGTCAGCACAGGAGAACAGGTAGCTGGTTACCTCGTACGAAGTGTAAGCGTTGGCCGAAGCGCCCAGGCGGGCAAAGCGGTCGAGGACCGGAGAGTCGGGATCCTCGAACATCTTGTGCTCCAGGAAATGAGCCACGCCCGCGGGGACGGTGTACTTCCGCCCCTCGGCAGACACGAAGTGCAGGTCCACCGACCCGAAACCGGCGGTCAGGCTCGCGTATTTGCGCACGAACCCCGGGCGCGGCAATATGTACACGCTGAGGTCGTCTTCCCAGCGGTGGTAGACAATCCTTTCCCCCAGATCCGCCAGGGTCCTCACGCCGCGGCCTCCTCTCGGGTCAAAAAGTAAACGGTATCCGGCTGCAATCCCCGGGCCACCTCCACCACCTGCTCACGGGTCACCCGGTCAACCGCGGCGACCAATTCGCCGGGAGTGAACTCGCGTCCCACGGTGAGAGCCTCCATCATTCCCCAGGCCAGCCCCCCGGGGTCGTCGCTCCAGGTGGCGACCTCAGCCCGCAGGGAACGGTGGGTGGCCTCCCACTCCTGATCGGAGATCTCCCCCCGCTGGAGGGCACGAAGCTGTTCAAGGCAAGTATCGCGGGTTTTCTGAAACGCCCCCGGATCTACACCCGCCACCATGAGGACGATCCCCTTCACGGGGTCGAGGATGGTGTTGGCGTAATAGGCCAGGCCGGCCCTTTCCCGGACGTTCACGAACAACCGGGAGTGGGCGTAACGCCCGAGGAGCCCGTCCAGGAACAGGAGAGCGGCAAAGAGGTCGTGGGCCATGGTCACCGTAGTGCGCAGACCCACCACCAGACGGGCCTGGCTCACCGCCTGGTGCTCGACCACCTCCCGTACCTGCGGCCGGGCGGGCTTCACCTCCACTGGCGCCAGGGGTCGCGGGGAGCGTTCGCGGCCATGTGGTTCGGGCAGCAACCTCCTCAGCAAATCCCGCAGATCGCCTGCCGCTGCGCCCCAGTCCCCGACCGCGACCACGTCCAGTTGCCCGCCCGCCAGCACATCCCGATAAGTATTGTACAGAGCGGCCGCTTCGATCCCGTCCAGGTCCTCCTCCCGCCCCAGCGGGTGCAGGGCATATCTTTCCCCGGCGCACATCTCCTCCACACAGCGCAGGTTGGCCCAGGACGCCTTGTTGTTGAAGCGCGCCCGCAGGGCCCGCCGCAGGACCTCCCGCTCTTCCGCCACGTAATCGGAGCGGAACACCCCTCCCTCTGTCACCGGCTCCCACAGAAGCTCCGCCAGCAAGGCCAGGACGCCCTCCAGGTACCCGGAACCGCCCACGAAGCGGGGATGGGGAAAATCCAGGCTCACCCACCACACCTGCTGCTCGCCCAGCCGGTACACCCGGGCCGAGAGCCGGCAACCGTAAAGTTCCTCACAGCGGCGGGCCAGGTCCCGGGCGGTGGGAAAGGACCGGGTACCCCGGCGCAGGACAGACGGCACCAGCGCCACGCTGGTCACCGTATCTTTCTCGAGGTTGACCCGCCATCCCAGACTGAGGGAGAGGTCCTTGAACTTGGGTGCGGGGAAGTGGTGCAGCCGCACACCGGGCCCCATTTCTTCACTGGCGAACCGTCCGACTCCCATCTTCCCACCGTCCCTTCCTTCCACCCAATCGCCGAAACGCCGCCTGTGGCACGAGGCAAACATCTCTCCCGGCGGCTTATGCCGGGGGATCGCACCTCGTGCCGGGGAAAAACCGTCGCCGGGCGGGCCGTAAGGCCTGTTGCGGGCCTGGGTGCCGCCCGCGATAGACAGAACCGGAACAGCCACAAGCACACTCTCTGCCCTGGTCTGGTGCCGATTGTGTGTATGTTTTGTCTACCGTTCCCCCAAGCTTCACATCCCCGGCCGGGTCCTACCCCGCCTGGGTCAGGCCGCGTGATCGGGGGGGCGGCGCACCACGTAGAAAACCCGATCGGTGCCGGGGCGCACCGGTGATAGGGTATACGCGTGATACAGGCCCAATACCTGCAGGCCGGTCGCGCACAGCCGTTCCTGCACCTCGGAGAGGGAGTGCGCCTTTTCCTCGTGCACTTCGCGAAATCTCTCCCACCCCTCCCCCTGGCGCAGAAAGCCATCCAGGGTCACCTGCCATATCCGCTCGGGAAGGAGAAAGCGGTTGCGCCAGAACAGGACGTAACCATCCCCCTCCAGCAGGCTGACCGTGTTGTTCATGGCGGCCAGCTTCTCCGGACTGTTCATGTCGAAGATGAACGCTCCCCCGGGGCGCAGCGCCCTGGCCACCCGACGGAATACCTCCTCCAGATCGTCCGGAGAGAGGACGTAGTTGAGGCTGTCGAAAAGGCTGATGATGAGGTCAAATCCCTCCGGGGCCACGGGCACCTCCCCACCCCGAGCCACCTGATCGAGATCCAGAGCAGTGGCGTCTTGCTCCAGGAACGGGATGTCCAGACCCAGGGCGGCGGCCTTCTTCCTGGCCACCTCTAACATGTGGGGGGAGCGGTCGACCCCTATCACCCGGTACCCCCGTCGGGCGAACGGGAGGGTGGAACCCCCCGTGCCGCAGCAGAGGTCGACCACTGTCCTGGCCTCCAGGCCGTGGGCACGCAGGAGTTCCTCCACATAGGAGGCCCACATTTCGTAATCCACACCCTGCATCACCCGGTCATAAATTAGGGCGAAGCGGGTGTAGGCAGGATACTGCACGGCTCACCTGCCCGCGGCAGCAGGCAGCGTCCCCCGGCGGGCCAGCGGTACAGTGACCAGGTGAATGATGACCGTGAATACCACTATCTCCAGCGGCTTGGACACCAGCCGGGGCGGAATGAGTACCGAGTACGGAATCAGGAAACTGAGGTGCAGGAACCAGGGCGTCAGCACCATACCCACCAGAACCTGGGCTGCACCCACAGCCGCCGCTATGCGGGCCAATCCCATTTCCCTTCCCGGGAAGATCTTCAACACCAGGCCGGGCACCAGGCCCAGGATACCGGAACCGAGCGTAATGAGGGGGACGTAAGGACCCATGGGGTTGATGCCGTAACCGAGCACGTCCGCCAGAGCTCCCACCAGGAAACCGAACAGGGGACCGCCCCATATTCCCGCCATAAGGATAGGGAGGGCCCCGAAGCCTATGCGGATGGCCTCCACGCCGCCCACGGCAATGCGTACGCTGGCCACTCTGGTCAGCACTATGCTGAGGGCGATCAGCACGGCCCCCCAGGTCAAGAGACGCAGGGGTACGCGGGGTTCGATCGAGGAACGACGGCTCGCACGCATCTGCAGTCCTCCTCAGCGGCTAATGCAGCCCGCCAGATTTCCCCTATATACTCGCCCAGGCTGGTCCTCCTGTCAACCGGTCGGCTCCCAGCGACACCGCGGATCCCCCTGTCGCTCGGCTACACCAGGCTTTTCACCCTCTTGGCCACTGTGGCCCTGTTGTTATAGTCACGTGCCAACATCGGGAGGCCAGCTCGGGCTCAAGCGTTGCTTTCCGGCTCACGGCCGTAAGCCCGCCGGTGTCAGCCAAACGGCGGCCGAACCGTGACCTGGCCGAGCGGTGCGGTAGGCCCCCGCCCGGTGCCGGCCTGGGACGAAGGATGAGCAGGTACGGAAGAAGGCGGGAACGCGGGGACCCGCACACTGGCCGTGAAGCGGGCGGGGGAAACCAGACCTTCGGGCGCACCCGGTACCACCACGCTACCCCCTACCACGCGCGGCAACGGAGGCGGTCCGGGCCGGGGAGGAACCCCCGGCGCCGACACGGTACCCGAAGGCACCCGCACGGCGGCCCCGCCCGCGGGAAGCACTGCTGGTGGCGGGGCGGTGAGTTCCCCTCCATGCTCAGCCTCTGGCGAGGCCGGGGTTACCCCTTCCCGGGCGGAACTCTGGGAGGACAGACCAGCGAAAAACGGGGACACGGGGATCCCTGGTACATCCAGGCCATCCACCGGACCGGCGCGATCCGGGAGGCCGGCGCCCGTGGGGTGACCATCAAGGAATCGGCGGGCAGACACCAGCAAACGAAATCCCTCCCTTTCCCTCAGGGGATACTCCATGAGGAAATCGAGGACACCCAGGAGCAGGCCCTGGGCACATGCCTGCCGGAAACCGGGATCGGCCAGCCTGCTTTCTCCCACGGCATCGCCGTGGCTCCCCAGATAAGCGAGGACAGCCAGCCTGACCCGCTGCCCGAGCAGAGGCAGGGCGCCCGCCCGCCAGAGCACTGCCCCGTACCCTTCCTCTGCCCCGGGCAGCAGGCACCACCGCACGTGGCCCGGCAACTGGGTCTGCCGGCCCAGCCATCGGGCCAGGTGACCCGCCAGGTGACACGCGTGGGGCCAGCCGGCGACGTGATACACCACCTCCACCTGACTCCTCTCAGCCGCCGGGCTGGTGTGGAGGGAAATGAACAGGCAGGCCCGGCCTGCCCGGGCCAGGCGCACCCGGTCCGGGAGGGGTACGGTGCGGTCCTGCTCGCGGGTGAGCGCCACCCGGGCCCCCACCCGGGAAAACTCCGATGCCGCCCGCAGGGCCACGTCCAGCACGAAATCCGCCTCGACGTAGCCGGTAGGGCCACGGCCCGTCCGGTCCACACCTCCGTGGGCAGGGTCAAGCACCACGGTCCATCCGTCCAGGTGGGAATCGACGTGCAAAGTACCGCCCGCCTCATCCCAGAAAAGCCGGTGCCCGAGAGCCTGACACACGGCCCGCCAGGCACCCAGAGAGTCGACCGGCACCGGTATCGACACCCGGTTGCGTACCACCACCGTCACGGTCACGCCGGGTTCCCCCCAATACTCCTCCCAACCAGCTTATGATTGAGAGCAGCACAAAGCCCCGGCGGAGGTACCGCCCTTGTCAGGCGAGGTGGCAGGCCACCTCGTGCCCGGGTTCGACGGGGCGCAGGGCCGGGACCTCGGCCCGGCAAATGTCGCGGGCGTGGGGGCAGCGGGTCCAGAAGCGACATCCCGGCGGCGGTGCAGAAGGATCCGGCACGTCCCCCTCCAGAGGAGCACCCAGGCTGCGTTTCTTGGGATCCGGCGCCGGAACCGCATTGATCAGGGCCCCGGTGTACGGATGGAGGGGCCGGCCCAGTACCTTCTCGACCGGTCCTGTCTCCACCATCACCCCCAGGTACATGACCCCCACGTTATCGCACATGTGTTCCACCACGCCGATATCGTGGGAGATGAGCAGATAAGACAGTCCCAGGCGGGCCTGCAGGTCCGAGAGCAGATTCAATACCTGGGCCTGCACCGATACATCCAGAGAACTGGTGGGCTCATCCAGTACCACCAGTGAGGGATCGAGGGCGAGGGCCCTCGCCACCCCCACCCGCTGACGCTGGCCTCCGCTCATCTCGTGCGGGTAGCGGCTCAGGAATTCCGCAGGAAGTCCCACCAGGGCGCACAGTTCCTCCACCCTGCGACGCAATTCCCTGCACGACAGTCGCATGTGGGCCCGCAGGGGCTCGGCCACGATGTCCATAACGCGCAGGCGCGGGTCCAGGGACCAGTAAGGATCCTGGAAAACTATCTGCATGTGCCGGCGCATGCGCCGCAGGTCTTCACCCCGAAGGGAAGTGATATCGTGGCCGTCGAAGACCACGCTTCCGCCCGTGGGTTCCACCAGGCGCAGGATGGTGCGGGCCAGAGTACTCTTGCCGCAACCTGATTCCCCCACTATGCCGAGGGATTCCCCCCGCCTCCGCACCGTCAGGCTGACCCCGTCTACCGCTCGCACCCAACCCGTCACCCGGCGGAGTACCCCCGTCCTGATGGGGAAGTACTTCTTCAACCCTCGCACCTCAAGAAGGGGGGTTTCCTTGCCGCCGGCCACGCCCAGCCCCAACGGCAGCCCGGTGCTCATGCGGTCACCTCCCCTGCAAAGTGGCAGGCCACCGCCCGGCCGGCGTGTGCGTGCAGCCGCGGCCGCTCGTGCCGGCATACTTCCCGGGCCGCGGGGCAACGCGGGGCGAAACGGCATCCCCGGGGCAGGCGCAGGGCGCTGGGGACCTCCCCGTGGATCACCTGCAGCCTGCCCTTGCTCCCCCGGCGAGGAATGGCCGCCAGCAGCAGGCGGGTATAGGGGTGGGCCGGGTGGTAGAAGATGTCCTCTACCGGTCCCCACTCCACCACATCCCCCGCATACATCACGGCCACGTTCTGGGCAATCTGGGCCACCACCCCCAGGTTGTGGGTGATAAAGATGACTGCCGCCCCCACCTCGCGCCTGAGATCCACCAGCAGGCGCAGAATCTGGGCCTGGATGGTGACGTCCAGGGCGGTGGTGGGTTCGTCGGCTATGAGCAGGGAGGGGCGGCAGGAAAGGGCCATGGCGATCATCACCCGCTGGCGCATGCCCCCGCTCAGTTCGTGGGGATACATGGACAGGACAGCCTCCGGCCGGGGCAGGCGCACCAGGCGGAACACCTCGATAGCGCGCTGGCGCGCCTCCCGAGCCGTCACCCCCTGGTGCAGGCGAATGGCCCGCACCATGGCATCGCCCACGGGAAAAACCGGGTTGAACGAGGACATGGGATCCTGGAACACCATGGATATCTCCTTGCCCCTGACCCGGTCCATCTCCCGCTCGCTCTTGCTCAGCAGGTCCTCCCCCCGGAAAATGATACTGCCCGAGACCACGGCCTTGCCCGGCGGTAGCAGCCGCAGGATGGCGCGGGCGGTCACCGACTTGCCACACCCCGTCTCTCCCACCAGGGCCAGCGTCTCCCCCGTCTGCAAGGACAGGTACTGCAGGTCAACCGCCTGTACGGTGCCGCCGTAAACGCGGAAACCCACCTTCAGATCCCGGATGGACATGAGCTCGCTGGCCAGGGTCTCATCCGTTGCCGCAGGTGCACCAGGTGCCGTGAGGAACCGCTCCAAGCAGGCTACGCCTCCCGTGTGCGGGGATCGGAAATCTCCCTGATCCCGTCTCCCACCAGGTTGAATGCCAGCACGGCCACGAATATGGCCAGGCCGGGGAAAGTAACGTACCACCACTGGTTGAGGAAGAAGTTGCGCCCGATGCTCACCAGCAGCCCCCACTCGGGCGTAGGGGGCTGCGCCCCCATCCCCAGGAACCCTAAAGACGCCGCGGTGAGGATCACCCCGCCGAAGTCCATGGAAGCCTGCACCACCACCGGAGCCATGGTGTTGGGCAGGATGTGCCGCCAGATAACCACCCAGGGCTTGACCCCCGCCGCGCGGGCGGCTTCCACGAACCCCCGCTCCCTGACCGACAGGGCCTGGGCCCGGATGAGGCGGCTGTACCAGGGCCACCACGCTATGCCGATAGAAATCATGACGTTGGTCAGGCTGGGACCCAGCATGGCGCATATGGCCACGGACAGTAACAAGGGCGGAAAGCTCATGAACACGTCGCACACCCGCATGAGCACCTCGTCCACCGTTCCCCCGAAGAACCCCGCCGCCAGCCCGACGGGCACCCCGATGAGCAGCGCCAGCCCGATGGCAATGACCCCCACAGTCAGGGATATGCGGGACCCAAACAGTACCCGGCTGAACAGGTCACGCCCCAGTTCGTCCGTGCCAAACGGGTGCTCCCGGCTGGGCGGAAGCAGTGCCCTCTCCGGATGCACGTCGGCGCCGGCATCCCCTGGATAGGGCGCCAGCCAGGGGGCGGCCAGCGCCACGAGGATAAGCAGCAGCACCACCGCCGTACCGGCTACCGTCAGGCGGTTGCGCCGGAAAAGGTACCACGTATAGCCGACCCCCGCCCTCCTGCGCTCTTGACTATTGTGATCCGGGGTGGCGTCCAGAGTGCGCGTTGCCTCGTCGCTCATGTCATCCCTCCAGCCGGATGCGCGGATCGAGCCAGGCCAGGATGAGGTCCACCACCAGGTTGACAATCACGTAGGTACATGCCACCACGATGGTGACTCCCATGATGGCGGGGTAGTCCGCCGAGAGGATGGACTGGGAAGCGTACTGCCCCAACCCCGGCCAGTTGAAGACGCTTTCCACCAGGAACGTCTCCGCCAGGGAATACGCGAAGGTGAGCCCCAGCACGGTAATGGTGGGCCCCAGCGCGTTCTTGAGGGCGTACCGGTAATACACCACCGAGCGCGGGATGCCGTACGCCCGTGGCACCACGATGTACTCCTCGCTCATCACCTCGAGCAGAGACGAGCGGGTCATCCTGGTGATGAGCCCCAGGGGGTATGCGGCCATGGTGACGGCCGGCAGCACCATGTGGCTGAGGGCGTTGCTGAATACCGGCCAGTTACCGGTAAGGAGGGAGTCCAGCAAATACGACCCGGTGATGCGGTGAATGGGATAGGTGAGCCGCACCACGGTGTCCACCCGGCCCCCCAGGGGTAGAATCCCAAGGTAGCCGAAAAAGAGCAATTGCAGCAGCATGGCCAGCCAGAAGGTGGGCACCGAAACCGCCCCGATGGACAGCAGCCGGGCACCGTGATCGGGCAGCTTATCCTTGCGGGTGGCGGAAAGGATGCCCATCGGCACCCCCACCACCACGGCGATCAACATGCCGCTCAGTATGAGCTCCAGCGAGGCGGGCAGGAAGGCGCGAATATCCGCGATGACCGGACGGTGGGTGCGGATGGACCTGCCCCACTCCCCCCGCAACAGGTCCCCCATGTAGCGCAGGTATTGCACGTACAGCGGCTTGTCCAGGCCCAGCTCTACCCGGGCGCGGGCAATCTGCTCCGCGGTGGGGTGGCCTCCCACCCAGCGCGCCGCGGGGTCGGAGGGGATGACCCTGGCGATGAAGAAGGTCACCAGCGTCACCCCAAACAATACCACAACTCCCAGCAGCAGCCTGCGAACGACGTACGCTCTCAATCCCTGCTGTACCTCCCGACCGTGTCGCGATAAGCGCCACTTCCTCCCGACAGCGTCATCTCTTCCGCCAAGGCCTCGCCCTCCCCACCAAGTCGGCCAGGTTAAGAGCTACGGCCAATGGCTCCAGGACGGGTACATCCAGCTTCTGGGCTACCGCGCCGGCCATCTTCGCCATCGCACCGCAGCCCAGGACAATCACCTCCGCCCCAGCCCGTCCTACCAGATTCCGGGCTTCCGAAACGATTGCTTCCGCCGTGACGGCCTCGTCGCTGGAAAGTTCGAGGACCCCTATGTCGATCCCCACCGCACCCGCCAGCCGTTGGGTCAACCCCATCTCCCTGACCTGCAGCTCGGTCCAGGGGCCGGCGTTCCGCCCCGTCGATACCACCCCGAAGCGGTGCCCCAGCAGCAGAGCCAGTCTGCAGCTGGCCTCTGCCAGGCCAAGGGCAGGTCTGCCGGTGGACTCCCGCAGGGCCCGCACGGCCGGGTCGGCGAAGCAGTTAACCACACTGACGTCGAAAGCCCCCTCCTCACCGCGCGCTGCCCGCACCACACCGGGACGGGCACATGCCTCCTGGTAAAAGGTTTCTATACAGGGCGGCCCTTCGGTGATGTCCTTCACGTGTACCCTGGTCCAGGGCGGCAACACGGTGTGAGCATATTCCGGTACCCATGATAGCAGGCCGGGCGAGACTACCGGATTGACCAGCAAAACATCTACGGGATCAGGATCCCCGCCGATCCTGCCCCCAGGGCCACCCGTGAACACCCCTGCTTGCTCCCCAGGCCCGCTGGTACCTTCAGCGCCGTAACCCTGGATCCTCCCAACCGGCGGCTCCCGGTAAGGGGCATACAGGCCCCCCCGGAAATGGGACAGTCCCAGCCTGACCAGGACCTGGGCGGCGCGGAAGGCAAGGGCCATCGGTTCCAGCACCACCAGCCCCATCCCCTCCAGCACGGCGGCCACCCTGGGGGCAAGCGGGGCCAGGCCGGTGCAGCCCAGCACCATCACCTGGGCGTTGGCCTCCTCGTGGGCGCGCAAGGCGGCCCGCACCGTGCACTCCACCGTGCGGTCGGGCTGGCGTTCCAAATCCGCCACCGCCACGCCCAGGGGGTAAATGCCGCCCACCATCCCCTCCAGGCCCAGGCGACGCAAGTAACGGCGGAACATGACCGCGGCATTCTCGTCGGGAGCCAGCACCGCCACCCCTTCCCCGAAAAGGGGAGCCAGGGCCAGGGCCGTCTCGCCTGCACCCAGCACCGGACAGGCGAGGAGTTCGCGGCCAGGGGCCAGGCCGGGGTCAGCGCAGCAGTTGATGACCACGGCGTCATAGACGTCTCTGCCCGGGCCCCGTTCCGGTGCCCGGCCCGCCTCCGCCAGGACGTCCAGCAACGCCGCTACCCCGTACTCGGCCTCCACTAGCCTGGTCTCCGTGTCCACCGCCGGGGGCCCGTACGTCAGGCTGGCCACCCGTACCTCGTCCCCGGGTGCAACGAGGGAGCGGAGGTATGCCTCGTCCTGGGCGTCCCAGGTGTCCGTCCCCACGGGATTGACAAAAAGGTACCTAGCCACACTCGTCCCCCCAGTACCGGCCCCTCCCCGGCCTTGCGTCACCCTGCCCGCTCACGCCACCCGGACATCCCGGCCAGCACTCCGTCGCGCAGGATGACCTCCCCGTCCAGGAAAAGGGTAGGTGTCATGATGATGCCGTCGACGTGCAGGGGAACCTGCACGTGCCCGCCCATGCTGGCGTTGTCCCCGAAGGCCACGTGAACCGTACCCAGGACTTTTTCGTCCTCGAGCACGTTCCCGCTCACCGTGGCCAGGTCGTTGGTGCCGATCCCCAGTTCCGCCAGGTTGGCAGCTCCCTCTCCCACCTCTTCCAGCAGCCGCCTCAGTTCCGCGGCCACCCGGCCGCCCTCGATCCGCACCGCGCGGCCACCTTCCAGCCATATCCGCACGGGTTGGTCCACCCGCTCGTCCAGCAGAGATCCATCGATCACCACCACACCCTCGGCCGTGCCCTCCACCGGGGCGATGTAGGCCTCTCCGGCGGGCAGGTTCCCGAAGCTCCCGGGGGTCAGGTAAAGCCCGGTGTCGGCATGACCCACCCGCCCGGCCAGGGACATGGTGACGTCGGTACCACCGGCACTCACGATGCGCGCCCTCCCCGCCCGGGTGAGGAGGTCGGCCAGCACCGTCGCCCGCCGGGCCACCAGGTGGTAGTCGGCGGGGAGCACCCTGGCCATCATATCCGCCGTTATCCCCGGCATGGAGGCGACGCGGGCCCCGCGCGCACAGGCCTCCCGTCGGGCGGAAGTGTGGGACAGGGAAAAGGTGGTGGGCATCACCACCACGTGGGCGTGCGCCATGGCAGCGGCCACCGCGGGGGGTGGTTCCTCCCCGTCCCGGTTGCGCACCTCCATGAGCACCAGGACCGGCTCCGCACCCATTTCCCGGGCGGCCAGCCGAAATGCCTCCCCCAATTCGCGGCGGGGCGCGTCGCAGACCACCGCCACCACCTCGCCCGGCTTCACCCCCAGGCACACCTGCAGGGCGCGGCGAGCTCCTGCCATTACGTCCCCCGCATCCATATCCCTCACCCGCCCCGCGCGGCTCTGGCCAGATCCTCCAGTTCCGGGCCCACCACCCGGCCCCGGTCCAGGATCTGGACCCCATCCAGCCACACGGACGAATTGAGGCATATGCCGTCGCAGTGCGAGGCGGCCCGGATGCCGTCGGGCGGGACATCAATGGGGCTCATGTAACCGATGCCCCACTCCGTGCACCCCCACACCCGCTCGTCTTCCAGTACGTTTCCCGTGAGCCTGGCCCCAGGATTAAACCCGTAGCAGACGTGGCCGAGCCGGAACATATTGGGGTCCCGGAAGGATTCCAGCCAGGCCCGGAACTCCTCCGCCTGGGGGCCACCCGTGATGGAGACTATGCGCCCCTCCCGTACCTCCAGGAAAATCGGCGCCTTGAGGATGCCCAGGGGCGGGCACAGTGACCCGTCGAACACGATGGTTCCTTCCACCGTTTCCAGCCGGGGGGACCAGCCCACCTGCCCGGCCAGCATCCACACCCCGGGGGTAGACGCGTCTCCCCAGTCACAACTGATGGAGTGGTCCGGCCCCACGTTCTGGAATGACACCTCCGTGCCGGCAGGGGTGGTGATGCGAACGTGGGTGGCCCGGGAGGTCAGGTCGCGGACCTTCTCCAGGAAGCGACGCAGGGCGGCCATGTCCACGCGACCGATGGCCCTCACCATGAGGTCCGCAGTCATGCCGCACAGGCACAGGTAGCGCAGTTCCGGGTTGGCGGCCGTAGCATGCTCGTAGACCCCCGAATACAGCAGCCACTGGTGGTTGTACTCCACCCAGACCCGGGAGGATGCCACCGCCCGGGCCAGAGCTTCTACGGGAAGGTCGGGGTCGGCCGCCTTACCCACCCCGCGGGGAGTCGCCACTTTCAGGACCAGGGGCTTGCCCCCCGAATCCAGCACCGCCGCGGCCGTGGCCCGCACCACTTCCTCGTCACTCAGCGTGTCCGCCGTGATTGCCACCACTTCCCCCGGCTTGACCCGCAGGGACTCCCGTACCAGCTTCCCGGCGGCCGCGCTCAACTCAAATTCGTAGGCGCCCATCGGCATCACCCATCCTCGCGTCGGCCATCTCTCCCAAGCCGTGACACCGGCACAGCTCCTCCACCGGCACGTATGCGGCCTCGAGCCCCAGGTACCGCGGTCCCAGCACCTCCAGCCCCCGGGCCGTACGCCACTTGCCCGGGGCGGGGAACACTACCACTGCCACCTCCCTGCCAGCCGGGATGGCGGGGTTCAGCACGGGCTGGCCGTCCTCCTCCCCCAGCAGGGATATGAGGTCGGGGATCGTGGCCACCACGGTCCCATCCAGCCGGGCCACCATGTGCTCGTTGCGGAACGTCACCTCCAGTGTTCTTCCCTGGTAGGGCCCGGAGCCCGCCACCGCCACCTCACCTTCCGTCAGGCCCCCCGCGATCCGGAAGGTGCTGTCCGCCACCACCGCGCCCCGGAATATAACCATGCCTCCGCCGGCCCGGGCGGCAGCCGTGGCCGGGTCCATCCCCCCGCTCCTGGCCGCCCGCAGGGCGGCCCCTACCGCCCGGGCTCTGCTCAGCGTCCCCGCCAGGAGTGACTGCCTGGCCACTGCCGCCGGCACCGGGTGGTCGGCCACCCCGGCCCGGTTACCACTGGCCACCGCGAAAGCCCGGGCTATGGCCTCGGCCCGGAAGTCATCAGCCACCTTCTCCACGATGGCCACGTCGCCGGACCCGCTGGCCAGAGCCAGCGGGGCGATGGGCACACCATCCAGGTAGAACGTGGAATGGTACAGCTCGGGCACCGCCCTTCCCGCCGGGTCGGCGTCCACGACGGGCCTCCCCATGGCCCAGGCCACGGCCAGGGCAGCCGCCGTGTTCCCACCCCCCAACTCCGTCGGCACCACGCCGGCGATGGGGTGGCCCAGGAATCTCTCCAGGGCACGCACGGCCACCAGGGGCTCGTAGCTTTCCGAAACCGGGCCGTCCCCGGGGGTACCCGCCTCCGCTGTATCTGCCTCCCCACCTTGGGCGGGGGCGACGGCACCCACGAAATACGGGCAGGCCAGCAGGTCGCCGTCGGCGAGTTCGTCCAGGTCCACCATCCACACCGGGCCGAACTGCCGGTAACACCTGCGCGCCAGGGCAAGGCCGCTCTCCAGGTGGCCCCCACCACCCGTGGCCAGGACGGCACAGCCCACCAGCAGATCTTCTACTTCTTCCCACTGCAGTTCACGCACGAATCTCCCCCCAGCCGGCGTACCCACCGGGCAGCCGTACCCCTACCCCTGCCGGGCGAACCGGCCGGGATCCCAGTCCACGTCGAACCCGAAGAAGCGGGGAACCAGGATGCCCAGCCCCCGCTCGTTGAGCCACTCCCGGGGAGCGGGGAATCCGACCACCGCCACCTCCGTCCCCGCCGGAGCATGAGGATTGAGGATCGGGCTGCCGTCTTCCTGGCGGAGCACGCAAATGAGATCGGGGACGGTGACGTCCACGTGCCCGTCCTTCCAGGAGATGATGTTCTCGTTCTTGAACCAGATCCGGTACCTGCTACCCGCCCAAGCGCCGGTACCCTCGAGTTCCATCTCCCCGAACAGGAAACCCTCCCTGTCTTCCCAGCGGGGATCGGTGCGCACCACACCTCGGAACAGGAGTTCCCCTCCCCCGGTCCGCACCACCGCCTCCACGGGATCCCGGCCCGCCTCCCAGGCTTCGCGCCGCGCCCGTCCCACCGCCAGGGCCCGCGTCAGTGCCCCCGGGATCACCCCGCCCGCCCGCAACTGCCCCACCCGGGCGGGGTGATCCGCCGTAGCCACCATCCCCCCGCTGGCCACGGCGACGGCCCGCACCAGGTCTTCCGCCCGGAAATCGTCCACCACCCGCTCAATGACCATGGGCTCCCCGAAATCGGTGCACAGGGCCAGCGGGTAGATAGGCAGCCCCTGCAGGTAGTACGTGGAGAACTGCAGGTCGGGAACAGCCCGCCCCGCGGCATCGGCGTCCAGCAGGGGAATCCCCGCCCGGGCGGCCACGGCCATCCCCACCGCCGTGTTAAGCCCGCCGTACTCAATGGACACCAGGGCAGTAAACGGACGGCCCAGGTGCCGCTCCAGGGCGCGCATGGCCAGGTATGCGGGCGGCTCTTGGGGCCGTGGCAACCGGGCGAAACGGGCAGATGCCTCCGGGCTTTTGGGGGCCGTGGAACCCGTGAAGTACACCGAGCACGTAGAGGCGTCATCCGGCAACTCCTGTGGCGAGGCCAACCAGAATACCCGTCCCGCCTCGTGCTCGCGCCGCACCATCTCCCACCCCAGGGAGGGATCTCCCCCGCCGCCGGTGGCGAGCAGGGCACAACCATCCAGCACGTCCCTGGCTTCCTGGATCTCCAGCTTGCGCAACGAAGACCACCCCCAGGGAGGCTACTTTGCCTCCTCGCGATAACAGTCGTACCACCACACCACGTGCGGATAGGCCGGGTTGTCTACGAAGCCTTTCAGCGACGCCGCCACGGGCCGCACGTACTCCAGGTCGTAAAGGAACAGGGCAGCTGCGTCTTCCACCAGGATCTTCTGCGCCTGCACGTACTTGGCGATGGCCTGTTGCCGGTCGATGCCGGAAACCCGGCGCCCCTCCTCGATGAGCCGGTCGTACTCGGGATTCTTGTAGTAGCTCAGGTTGAAGACGATTTCGGGCTCGGAGTGGAAGAGGTTGACCAGGAAGCTGTACGGATCGGCGTAATCAGGCCACCAGTAAAAGAGGAAGATGTCCTGACGCTTCTGGGGGTCCGGATTCTTGGCGAGTTCCCACTGCTGCTCCCAGTTCATGACCCGGATGTCCAGACCGATGCCGAGCTCGGCGAAGGAGGCCTTCATGAGTTCCGCCACCCTGCGCTCCTGGTCGTCCCCGCTGGTGTACGTAAGCGTCAGCTTCAACCCGCCCTTGCCGTAGCCGGCTTTGTCCAGCAGGGCACGGGCCTTGGCCGGGTCGTACGTGTACTGGGGCACTTCCTCGGAGTAGCCCCACAACCCCTTGGGCACTGGCCCCCGGGCCTGGGAGGCGTAACCGAGCATGACCGTGGAGATGATGTCCCGGTAAGGCACGGCGTACGAGATGGCCCGCCGGACATCCGGGTTGTTCAGCGGCTTCTTCTCCGTATTCAGCATCCCCAGGAGGTTCTGGAAGGAGGGAGTCACCACCACCTTGACCTTGGGATTCTTCTGCAGGTCGGCGATTTGATCCAGGGGAAGCTGGTTGGTGTAGTCAGCCTGTCCCGCCTCGATCATCTGCCGGCGCGTGGTAGGTTCGGTAACCTGCTTGAACACCACCTTGTCGAAGTGCTTACCTTCCCACCCTCCCCAGTAGTCGGGGAACTTGGTGAGCACCAGGTCCCCGGCCTTCTCGTAGCTCTCCAGCATGTAAGGACCCGTGCCCGCTTCATGCCCGGCCGCGAACCAATCCTCCCCATGCTCCTTCACCGCCTGGGGGTCGAATATATGGGCTCCGTACCCCGAAGAAACGACCAGGTCAAGCGGAGCCGGGTACTTCAGCTTAAACACCACCGTGTACTGGTCGGGCACCTCTATCCTGTCGACGGAATCCCATATGAAGGACGCCCCCTTCCCCCGCTGGATGGTGCGTTCGATGGAGTACTTCACGGCATGGGCGTCCATGGCATTGCCGGTGTGGAACTTCACACCCTTGCGGATGTGGAACGTCCATTCCAGCCCGTCCGGAGAATGGGAATAGTCTGTGGCCAGTACCGGGGTGAACTTTCCAGCGATGGGGTCGTAGCGGAGCAGGGTCTCGTACATGTTGTTCATGGCGATGATCTCGTTGGAGAAGCTGTCGCTCGGGTCCCAGAACACCATGACCTCGCTCGAGTTGGCGTAGACCGCGACCTGGGGTTTGGCCGGCTGCTGGGCCGGCTTGCTGCAGGCGGCCAGCAGGGAAACCGCCACAATCGCCACCAGCAGTAGGCCTAACCTACCTTTCCGCCCGTTCATCCCTGTCCCCCCTTTGCTTACACGTGGCCGGGCCCACACCCTGGCCCGGCTCACTCCGGGTGTCCTGTGCTCCCCCGCTCACACGCCCGGGTCCACCGCGTGGGCCGGCTTTCTCCTGGTACCGGGGCAAGTGCCAGTACCGCAGCTCCGGACGGGGCAACACCGCAGCCCGTTTTGGTGGGCGAGTGTTCTGCAGCCGCGCCTGGCATCCTGCCGTACTGGGTCTCCCTTTTGCACCAAAAATGGGTCATTGCTTTGTCCGATATACACAGGAAAATACCACCGGCAGCGCGAAATCACCCTCAGGGGGGAGTGGCCGTGGCCATCAGTGTCATGGAGGCGCTGCGCATAGGCAAGCTGCAGCGGGCCCGCGTCCTGGCAGGCCGCCGGGGGCTGGGCAGGCTCATCGAGCACGTGGACGTCATCGAAATGCCCGAGATCGACCCCTGGGTGCGAGCGAACGTCCTGTACCTGACCAGCTTCTATGCCATCAGGGACAATCTCCGGACCCAGCAGGACCTGATCCGCTACCTGGCCGCGCACGGGGCAGCCGCCATAGCACTGGACACCAAGAGCTACCTCAATGGTGCTCCCCCGCAGGTACTTGAGGTGGCGGAGTCGTGCGACTTTCCCGTCATCGAGATCCCGGAGGACGCCAGCTACATCGACATCATCACCCCGGTGCTGGAAGCGGTGTTCACCCGCAAGCGCAGCCGGGACGATTTCCTGGAAGACCTCCTGGAGGGCAACGTCAAACCCGAGGCGATCCAGCAACGGGCCAGGTACCTGGCCTGGAAGCTGGATGGTAAGCGCACGGTGCTCATCGTTGACCTGGACGACTTCCAATCGTTCTGCCTGTCAGGGCGCCTCTCCGAGCGGGCCATCCAGGAATTGAAGAGCCGTTTTCTCACCGTGGTGGCGGAGACCACCCACAGGACCCTGGCAGGAGAGCACGTGGTGGCTCCCCGCAGCGACAGCGTGGTGATCCTGGCCCAGGTACCGGACGATAACCTGTCCCCCACCTCCGTCTATCCCTGCCCCCTGCCCCCCGCCCCGCGGGCGATCATCGAGGACCTGGCCCTCAGGGTTAAGCAGGCGGCCGCGCGTGTCCTGCCCGGTCTCACTCTTTCGGTGGGGATAGGCCTCTTGTGCAACTGCCCCTCCCAGATCGCAGAAAGCTTTGCAGCCGCCAGAGATGCCCTCAATATCAGCCTCGGGCTGGCGGGAGGCGACCGCATCGTTTTTTATCAGGACCTGGGGATACATCGCCTCTTGCTGAGGATCGGACCGCAGGCGGAACTGGAGCGGTTCGTGAGCGAAGAAATCGGCCCCCTCATCGAACACGACCGCCGCCGGGGCTCCCAGCTTGTGCGCACGCTGGAAGTATTCCTGGACAGCGGATGTCACCTGGAGAGGGCCGCTTCCCGGCTCTACGTCCACCGGAATTCGCTGAAGTACCGCCTTACCCGTATCAAGCAGCTGCTACGGCTGACCAGCCTCGAAGGCGAACGCCTCGCCTCCCTCGCCTTCGCCGTCAAGGCCCATCGCATCCTGACCGAGCGCAACCGGGCCGGTGCCCGATGACCCCGCTGCGAGGCAAGCGGTTACGCCGGCACCCACCCCATCCCGCGCGGAGCCCCCGTGCGGCTTACCGTCAGGCCGCCGATGCGGCAGCCATAGCATCGCCCAGCACACTCAGCCCTTCCTCAAGCTGCTCGTCGCTGATCACCAGCGGCGGCAGGAAGCGCAGCACATTCCCGTAGCGACCCGCCTTGAGCAGGATCAGCCCGTGCTCATAGGCATACTGGATGATGGTCGCCGTCTCCGCCGTAGCCGGCTCCTTCGTCTGCCGGTCCTTCACCAGTTCCATCGCCACCATGGCACCCAGCCCCCGCACGTCACCCACCAGCGGGTAGCGCACCTGCAGGTCACGGCAGAATCCCGCAATGCGCTCTCCCACCTGCTGCGCACGCGCGAGGAAGCCGGGCTCCTCCACGATCTGGAGCACCTTCAGGGCAGCCGCGCAGGCCAGGGGATTGCCACCGTAAGTTCCCCCGATGCCACCCTTGTGCACGGAGTCCATGATCTCGGTCTTGCCAATCACCCCCGCCAGCGGCAAACCCGCCGCAATCGACTTGGCCACCAGCAGGATGTCAGGCTCAATACCCTCATGCTCCACCGCAAACAGCTTCCCCGTACGACCAAAACCCGTCTGCACCTCGTCGGCAACGAACACGATCCCGTACTTCTCACATATCTCCTTCAGCCCCCGCAGGTAGCCCGGAGGTGGCACAATGAATCCACCCTCCCCCTGCACCGGCTCCACCACCAGCGCCGCCACGTTCCGACCGCCCACCCGGTCCTCCAGGGCATCCTCAAACGCCCGCAGGCAGTACAGCCCACAGCCAGGATGCGACCTGCCATAGGCACAACGGTAACAGTACGCATACGGGAACCGGTACACCTCGGGGGCAAAGGGCCCGAACCCGTCCTTGTAGGGCATAAGGTGGCTGGTCAGGGTCATGCCAAGCAGGGTGCGTCCGTGGAAGGCGTCATCGAAGCACACCACCGCCTGCCGGCCCGTGGCCCTCCGGGCAATCTTCACCCCGTTCTCCACCGCCTCCGCCCCGCTGTTGACGAACATGACCTTCTTGGGGCTGGAACCGGGCGCGACATGTGCCAGCGCTTCCGCCAGGTCCACATAGGACGCATACCCCACCACCATAAAGCAGGTGTGAAGAAAACGCCCCGCCTGCTGCCGCACCGCCTCCACCACCGGAGGCGGGCAGTGCCCGGCGTTCACCACCGCGATGCCGCCCGCAAAGTCGATGAACACGTTGCCGTCCACATCTTCCAGCACGGCGCCCGCAGCCCGCTCCACGAACAGGGGCGTAGCCATGGACACCCCCTGCGGGACAAAACGGGCCCGCTTCTGGAGCAACTCCCCGGTGCGGGGTCCCGGTACAGGGGTGCTGATCCGGATGGTGCCCATCCTACATTCCCCCCAGCCCAAGCTGGGCAAGCTTTGCCGGGGTCGGTACCCCGTCCTCGTCCCAGCCACGCAGCCGATAGTACTCGTCCAGCATGGAAGTAAAGACCTCGGGCGGTAGCACCTTGCCCGCAGCAGGCCCCTCCGGGAGCGGCTCGCGCAGGACGCGCCCGGGCAGGTAGTCGTGCTCGCGCCGGAACCCTTCCCGCACGTTGAGCAGCCGGCCCAGGTTCCAGATGCGCTCTCCGGCCAGGCGCAGCTCGCCGGGCGTCACCTCCCGGCCCAGCGCCACCGTGCAGAATCCGGCCATAAGATCCAGGCTCAGCGCCCAGAAGTCACAAAAGATCAGGGAAAACTTGATGGAGTTCTGGTCCTGACCCCGAATCACCAGTTGCGCCTTGCCTTCCCCGGTGAAGGGGTCAAGCCCTCCAAACGCCTCGTCCGCCACCGGCCAGGCCCGCATGTGGCAGGCACCCCGGTCGGCGGTGGCGTAAGCCAGTCCCATCCCCCAGGAGCCCCGCGGTTCGTACCCGGGGAATTCCAGGCCCTTGACCTCCATCGCGAATTCCCTGCCGCCGTACCGCCCGGCCAGGTACCGCACCCCCCGGCCAAGTTCCTTGCCCGCTCCCTCGCCCCGGGCAATGAGCACAGGCGCCCGCAGGTACGACTCCACGTCGCCAAAGCGCAGGCCCAGGTCGACCAGGTCACGCTGCTGAAGTTCCATGGCGAACGCCACCACCCCGCCCGTGGAGATGGTGTCCAGCCCCAGGTCGTCACACAGCCGGTTGAACTCGATGATGGCCTCCAGGTCCCCAATGCCGCAGTTGGAACCGGTCAGGGCGAGGGTCTCGTACTCGGGCCCCTCCACCGCCCCCTCACCCGGCCAGGCCTTCGCTCCGGCATCCGGACGGTTTGCACCCGCGGCCCCCGCAACCTGCCGAGTCACGCGCAGGAAGTTCCCGCAACCCAGGCCGCAGCCGAAGCAGGACTTCTTCGCCACCCGGCGTGCCCGCACCGCATCGGCTCCGATGGCCTCGGCACCCGGGAACGTACCCCCCTGGAAGTTGCGGGTGGGAAGGATCCCCGCCGACTGGGAAAGCCCCACGATCATGGGGGTACCGTCCGTGTAGGCCCACAGGTTGGTGTCGGTGAGCAGGTCATCCCGCATGGCCCGGTAGGCAAATTCCAGGAAACGCCCCATGTCGGGAGCCGCCACCGACCCCGTCCCCCGCACCGCCACCGCCTTCAGCCGCTTGGATCCCATCACCGCCCCCACACCGCCCCGGCCCGCCTGCCGGTACAGTTCCGAGGTCAAGCAGGCCAGCGGCACCAGGTTCTCACCCGCCGGCCCGGTCGACATGATGCAAAACCCCTCACCCAGGGCATCGCGCAGGACAAACTCGGTCTCGTGGCACCCCTTGCCCCACAGGTCGTCCGCTTCCCGGAACCACACCCGGTCGCCATCGATCACCAGCACCACGGGACGCGGAGCCTGCCCCGTGATCACCACCAGGTCGTACCCGGCGTACTTCAACCGCGCCGCCACCGTGCCCCCCACCGAGCAGTCCAGGATGGTCCCCGTGGCCGGCGACCTGGTCACCACGCCCAGCTTCCCCGTGCAGGGGGCCAGCGTCCCCGTGAGGGGCCCCGTCACAAAAAGCAGCGCATTCCCGGGAGAAAGGGGATCCGTCCCCGCGGGCACGGCGTCATAGAAGTACCGGAACCCCAGGCCCTTGCCACCGAAGAACAGACGGGCCCACTCCCGGTTAAGGGGCTCCGCCCAACTGCTCAGGGCCCCCAGATCCACCCTCAGCACCTTTCCCGCATACGTGTCCCGACCGGCACCCGGCTCAGCCACGTCGGATCACCTCCTCCACCGCCTGCCCCAGAGAAAGCGCGCCCACCGGACACCACATCACGCAGGCCGGGCCGCCCTCGCGGCCGTCACATCCGTCGCACAGCCGCACGGGATCGCTGACGATGACGTGCCGGGGACACTCCTCGACGCACAGGCCGCACTCCGTGCACAGCTCCCGCTCCAGGTGGAGGTGACCGTCCCGCAGGCTGATGGCTCCCGTGGGACACACCTCCCGGCAGGTAAGGCACCCGTCACAGGCCGAAAACTTCACCTCCGGGCCCGCGTACGTGTAAGGCTTCTCCACCCGCAGGGTGGCCCGGAGGGGGTTGAACACCCCCTCCCGGGCCGCGCTGCAAGCCAGGAGGCACATCTGACAACCGGTGCACTTCGACCCGTCAATGGACAGAACCGCTACCGGTCTCATGATCATCACCCCAGGCTCCGTGCCACTTTCTTGAGCACCGACTCCAAAATGCCCAGCACGGTGTCGACTTCTTCCTTCTCGATGGTGAGCGGCGGCTCAAAGCGGATGGTCTTGGCGTTGATGAGCGTCCCCGCCACCAAAACCCCGTTCTCGAACAGGCCCTTGGCCACCTCGTAACCCAGCTCGTTGGAGCGGAACTCCATCCCCAGCAAGAGGCCCAGACCGCGCGCTTCCTGGCATACCTGCGGGTACCGATCGGCCAGCACCTGCAGCCCCCGCAGGAAATAATCGCCCACTACCGCAGCCCGCTCATATAGCTTCTCCTCCAGGATCACGTTGATGGCCGCGATGGCCGCCGCGCAGGCGATGGGGTTGCCGCCGAAGGTGGTGGTGTGCAGGAAGGGGTTGGGGGTCATCTCCTGCCAGATGCGGGCTGTGGAGACGAACGCCCCGATGGGCATGACGCCACCACCAAAGGCCTTGCCCAGGCACAGGATGTCGGGCACCACGTCCCAGTGCTCGCAGGCGAACATCTTCCCGGTGCGGCCCATGCCCGTCTGCACCTCGTCCAGCACCATCAGGGCGCCGAAACGGTCGCACAGCTCGCGCACCCGGGGCAGGTAGCCGTCGGGGGCCACGTGCACACCCCCTTCACCCTGCACGGGCTCCAGTACCACCGCCGCCACGTCCTCCCCCACGAAGGCGCAACTTGACATCACCTTCTCCAGGGCATCGGCATCCCCGAAGGGTACGTGATGTACGTGGGAAAGCAAGGGCAAGTATGGCTTGCGGAACACGGCCTTGGAGGTGAGCGACAGGGAGCCCATGCTCTTGCCATGGAAGGCGTTAACCGCAGCGATGAAGGTCTTGCGCCCCGTGTGCAGGCGGGCGAGCTTGAGCGCCCCCTCGATGCTCTCCGTGCCGCTGTTGGTGAAGAACGAATACTGCAGGTCACCCGGGGTAATGTCGGCCACCAGCTTGGCCAGCATGGCCCGCAGGGGGTCAAGCAGCTCCTGGCTGTGCAGGGCCTGGCGGTTGAGCTGGTTCTGCACCGCGGCCAGCACCTTGGGGTGGCGGTGCCCGCAGTTGTAAATGCCGTAACCTCCCAGGCAGTCGATGAACACCTTGCCGTGGACGTCCCGGAACGTGACCCCCCGGTCATCCCACTCCACCGCGGTGTAATCGGTGGATACCGACTTGCGATACTCCAGGAAGCCGGGGTTGACATGATCCCGGAACCCCCGCACCGTCTCCTCCACCACCCAGGCTCTCTCTTCCGGGCTCAGTTCCCTCTTGGCGATCATGTCCAGGATCTTCTGAGATTCCGCGATCACTTGCTCGTAGCTGGCACGGGGCACCATACATCCCTCCTCAAGATCGTTCCGCAGCCTGATTGCGGCGGAATATGCCCAGCCAGTCCCTGAGCGGAAGCGGGTTACCGTCGATATCCGTTAGCAGCCGCGGCGGATCGGCCCGCTGCGTGAGCAGGGACACCACCACCAGCAGCACCACGGAGATCACGAACCCGGGCACCGATGCCAGGTACACAGCATCCCATATGGCCCAGTCCATGTAGACGACGCCTTCTTCGATTACCCCCGTGTTGGCCTCCATGGTAGTGGGAAGGTAATAGAATATGAACGCCAGCCAGGAAGCGAAGCCCCCCAGCAGGGCAGCTAAGGCACCCGACCGGTTCGCCTTCTTCCAGAAGTACGCAGCCGCATAGGGGGCGAACAGGCCTACCAGGATCACCGTCCAGGCGATCACCATGAGCCGGTAGATGGTCTCCGCGTACAGGGCCAGGAGCAGGGACGCGACCGCGGCGATGGGAACTATGATGCGCGTCACCCAGAGGCTTTCCTTCTCGGAGGGATTGGGCTTGAAATAGCGCAGCCCGTTGTAACCCGCCAGGGACCCGATGGCCAGCAGGGCACTGTCACCGCTGGACATGAGGGCAGCCACGGCAGCCGCCACGAAGATGCTGGCCAGGGCCGGGGGAAGGAAGTTCATGGCCATCCAGGGGAGGATCATCTCCGTCTCGGGGACGGTCAGATCGGGATTGATAATGTAGGCGGCCATGCCCAGGGCCACCGGGATGAGGCCTATCACGATGTAACCCACGGCGGCGATGTACGAGGAGTATACGGCCACCTTCTCGTCCCGGGAGGAGAGGGCGCGCTGCATGAAGTCCTGAGCGGGGATGCTGCCCAGCCCGATGGACATCCAGGCCGCGAAGTAATAGATCCATCCCAGCGTGCCGGTGTATCCCAGGTACCCGGACTCCTTGACCGGACCCATGGCGAACGGGGGCAGCTCGGCCCAGTTACCGGCGTTGGCGAAGAACGAGCTCCACCCCCCCACGTGGGAGATGGCCGCCGGCAACATGACGATTACACCCACCGCCAGGATCAACATCTGGACGATGTCGGTGAGAGTATCAGCCCACATGCCGCCCATGTAGGTGTAAGCCACCAGGACCACGGTGGAGATGACGATACCCACCCACAGGGGCAGGCCGCTGAAGATCTGGATGATCGTCCCGAAAGCAACCAGCTGAGCGCCCACCCAGCCGATCTCGGCGATGATGAGCACTATGGTGCTGGCGAGCCCCATTTCCCGGCCGTACCTCATCTCGAAGAAGTCGACCAGCGTGATGAAGCGGCCTCGTCTCATAATGCGCACAAAGAAGAAACCGGCCAGCGCCAGGCACAACGCCGCCCCCCAGGGGTCAAATATCACCCCCTGGTTTCCAAACAGGTAAGCGTTTGCCGTAGCCCCCATCAACGTGCCCGCGCAAAACCAGGTGGCAAATAACGACCCGGCAATCCAGAGCATCCCCATCCGCCGACCCGCCACCACGTAGTCCGCCACGTCCTTGATCCGCTTCGACGCCCACCAGCCCACCAGCACCATGCCGGCCAGGTACACGGCCAGCACCACCAGGACCCAGTTCGCGTACGGGTAAGCTCCCAATTCCATCCCTCGGCCTCCCTTCGCGTTCATTTGCCTGGTTCCACGCAGCATGACTTGCAAGAATCATGCCAAGCCTGCCCAGGGATCGCGGTCGTCGGAAGCCGGAAAAGGCACGAATTGGGGCGGTTCCTGCTGGCACCCCCGCCCTGCGGCCCACTCGGTGCTCCAAATATCGAGAAGTCCTGTGTCATTGTTGAGACATGGCAGGCAACCCTGATCACCACCAGGAAAGGGGACCTGGCGCAGGTCCTTGGTGGACAGCCGGAAGACATCGTCCGCCAGCACCACCAGGTCAGATAGCCGCCCCGGCGCGAGCGGTGGCGTGCCCACTGGAGAAGCTATTTCGTCTTGCCAGCAAGAGAGCAATCAGGGCGAGGTTCGGAGGATGCGGCGGCCGCCCAGAAAGCGGCTGCCCAGATAGGCGCTGTACTCGGGATCGGTGGGGTCCAGGCTGTTGATGGCAACGCCTCCCGAACTGCTGTGGACAAACCGCCCGCCGCCCAAGTAGATGCCCACGTGGGATGGCCCCGGCTTGTAAGTGGTGAAGAAAACCAGGTCTCCCGGTACCAGCTTGCCGCGGTCCGCAACCGGCACCCCCGTCTCGTACTGCATGTCGGAGTCCCGGGGCAGGTGCCATCCGTTGACGCGGAAGGCAAACTGGGTGAGACCCGAGCAGTCGAAACCGTAGGCGGTGGTCCCTCCCCAGAGGTAGGGCAGGCCCAGGTAGTGGCAGGCAGTGGCTATCACCGCCCCGGCGTCCTTTTTCTCCGCAAAAACCTGGCCGTGCCCGGGTACCACGGTCACGTGGCTGCTCGCCAGAAACCCTTCCCCCCCGCCGGGAAGCCCTGCCCGTACCCACCCCCCCTTCTCCCCCAAGCAGGGAAGCTCGGTACCCTCCACCGCGCGCCGGGAGAACACCTCGCGGGCTTCCGGCGACGCTGAGGCTCGCACGGGAGCCAGAGGCACGGTTACCACCACCCGCCTTCCCGCCAGGAACTTCTCCACCGCGGCAGGACTTGCCAGCACCAGGGACTGGCCATCCACCCAGCCCAGGTAACCGTCCCACATCCTGACCCGATACCACCCCTGCGCCTGCTCCAGCACATCCACCACCATGCCCAGTACGGCCTGGGTCACAGTGTGCTTACCTTCCGCCTGCCCGGGGGCATCGCCCAGGTTAACCACCGGGAACCTCACGATGGCCCGCGTGTTCTCCCCCAGAGAGGGATCGGGCAGCACCACCACGGCGTCCGCCACCCGGCGCACCCCGGGCAGGCGGCCCAGCAGGGCAACCGCTTCGTCCTTCAACTGACGGGAACTGCTCTTACCCGTCAGAGTCACCTGGCCGCCCGCCACGGCGACGTCCACCTGCCACACCGTGGTCCGTTCGTCCAGCTGCTTCTCCCGGGCGAGTGAGTCGAGTGCCTCCCTGGTAGAGGCCAGTATCTGCTCATCGGGGACCCGGCTGAGAGGCAGGCCGCTGCATCCGGGGGAAAAGGCACACCCCGATCCCGCAAAGGAGAGGAACAGGCCGAAGGCGAAGAACACGCCCGCCAGCAGGGGACGCCAGACGATGCCGCCAGCGCCACACATTCCCGCGTCCACCTGATCGCCACCACCTTTTGTCGGCTCTACGTCTTCATGCGGGGATCCAGGGCGTCCCGCAACCCATCACCGAAGAGGTTAAAGGCAAACACCGTCAGCATGATGACGACGCCAGGCCATATCGAGAAGAGGGGATGGGTTCGCAGGTAAGCCCGGGCGTCGTAGATCATACTTCCCCAACTGGCCGTGGGCGGTTGCGCCCCCAGGCCCAGAAACGAGAGGCTGGCTTCGCCCATGATGGCCCCCGGGATACCCAGGGTGATGGACACGATGACGGGGGCCAGGCACCCGGGTAGAATATGCCGGAACATGATGCGCAGGTCACTCACCGCCTGGGCGCGGGCGGCTTCCACGTACTCGGTCTCCTTGAGCGCCAGCACCTGTCCCCGCACCAGACGAGCCATCCCGGCCCATCCCACCACGGATAACGCTATATAGATATTCAGCAGCCCGGGGCCGAGGGCAAACATGATCCCAATGCAAAAGAGCAGATCGGGAAAGGCGAAGAGGATGTCGCACACGCGCATCACCAGGTTATCGAACCAGCCTCCGTAATACCCCGCCAGCAGGCCGGCGGTGACTCCGATTACGGTGACGATGAACTCCGATACCAGCCCCACGGCCAGGGATATGCGCGAGCCATAGACGATGCGTGATAGGATGTCCCGCCCGAACTGGTCCGCCCCCAGGACGTACGTCCCGGTGCGGCTGATGACGGACGGGGCACCCGGAGGTGCCAGCCGGCAGGTGAGATCCTGTTCGTATGGATCGGCGGGGGCGATAACAGGGGCCAGGATGGCCACCAGGACCAGGATCACGATGTACGCCAGCCCCGCCATGGCGGGACGGTTACGACGCAAACGTCGCCATGCGTCGGCCGCCAAAGTGCGGCCTTCCCGGGCCGACCGGCTTCCCCGAGGCAATAACGTGGTTCCCTGGGCGGTAGATGGGCTTTCCCGGGGCAATGCTGCTCCCTCCCCTCTAGCGCAACCTGATGCGGGGATCGACATAGGCGTAAGAGAGGTCCACCGCCAGGTTGCTCATGATGTACACGAAGGCTGTGAACAGCACCGTCCCCTGGAGGAGGGGGAAGTCCCGGTTGTTGAGGGCCGTCACCGCCAGGCGCCCCAGACCCGGGATGCCAAAGATAGTTTCGGTGAGGATGGACCCCGTGAGCAACCCGCCGATCTGCAGGCCCACCACCGTGATGACCGGGATGAGCGCGTTCTTGAGGGCGTGCTTGAATATGACCACCCGCTCGGCCAGCCCCTTGGCCCGGGCCGTGCGGACGTAGTCCTGCCTGATCACCTCCAGCAGGCTGGAGCGGGTGAGCCGGGCGATGGAGGCGGCGAACCGGGACCCCAGCACCAGGGCGGGCAGTACCATCTCCTTCCAGGTGGCATATCCGGAAATGGGCAGGATACCGAGGCGAAGGCCGAACACATACTGCGCCACCAGGGCCACCCAGAATATGGGCGCAGAGATGCCGCTCAGGGCCAGGATCATGCTGCCATGGTCGATGACGGAGTATTGCTTCACCGCCGAGACGATGCCCACCGTCAACCCGATGGCGATGGCCACCAGCATGGCGCTGATCGACACCTTGACGGTCACCGGGAAGCTGGTGAGGATGAGGCGAGTAACCGGCTGGCGGAAGCGGTAAGACTCCCCCAGGTCGCCCCGGGCCGCGTTGGCCACGAACCGGAAGAACTGCACGTAAAGAGGGTCGTTGAGACCCAATTGCGCGCGTACCTTTTCCACCACGACCGGGTCCGCCCGCTTGCCCAGCATGTTCAGCACCGGGTCCCCGGGGACCACGTTCATCAGGATGAAAGTTATCACGGAAATGCCCAGCAAGACCGGAATGGCCAGCAACAGCCGGCGCACGCTGTAAACAAGCATCCTTTCACCTCTCAGGCCAATGGGCGGGAATGATAAGGGGGGTGTCCGGCCACGAGGACCCTGCCCCGGGGCGGCAGGACATCACCCCGGGCCTGTGCCGGACTCCCCCCAACCATGCCTCTACTTGGGTGCCGGTTCCTTCTGGACCATCTTGTAACTGTTCACACCGGTGGGGTGCATGATAATGCCCTTCACGTTCTTTTGCACGGCGAGGTAGTCCTTCTTGTGGAACAGCGGCACGATGGCAGCATCGTCCCCCACGATGATCTTCTCCGCCTCCTGGTACAGCTGAGCCCGCCGGGCAGGATCGGTGGTGATGCGTGCTTCATCCAGAAGCGCGGTTACCCTGGGGTTGTCGTAGTTGGTGGACATGTACCTGGACTGGCTGGGATGGAAGTAGGTATACAGGTAGTTGTCGGGGTCCGGGATATCCGCCCACCAGTTACCGTAGTTGGCCGGTACCTTGCCCTGGGCCCGCGCCTCACCGAAAGCGGCCCGGTCTATGATCTGCACTTCCAGGTCGATCCCGATTTCTTTCAGCATGGCTTGGATGGCAATGTTGGTATCAGCCACCTGGGTGCCGCCCCGCTGCCAGGTGACTGCTTTGATCTTCTTAAGCCCGGCCTCCTCGAGGATCTTCTTCGCCTCGGCGGGGTTGTAGTCATACGCCGGGCCCTGGCCGGCAGGGTATGCACCCGGTATGCCGGGCGTGACGAATGCCTTTGCCACCGTGGCACGTCCGCCCAGGATGCTGTCGATGATCTTCTGCTTGTCGATGGCCATGGCGATGGCCTTACGCACGCGCACGTCGGTGTAAGGCTTTTCCTTCATGTTGAACACGAAGTAGTACGTGTTGAGTGGCGTACTCTCCAGGATGGTGTACTGCCCGGACTTGGTGATACGCTCGAATTCGTTGGTGGGAATGGAGGTGACATCGAAGGTGCCCTTTTCGAACTCCATGAGTCCGGTGGCCTCATCGGGAACGATGCGGTACTCAATACCGTCCAGGTACGGCAGCCCTTTCTCGAAATAGTAGGGGTTCTTTTCCAGCACGATGGACGTGGAAGGAGTGTACTCCTTGAGCTTGAACGGCCCGGTACCGACGGGCTTACGCCCCCATTCTTCGCCGGCCGCCTTGCACAGCTCGGCCGGGTATATCGAGGCAGAGGGCACGGCCAGATTGTGCAAGAAGGGTGCGTAGGGCTTCTCAAGGGTGATTTCGAATTCGTAGTCGTTGATGATCTTAAACCCCTTCAGCTCCGCGGCCTTGCCCTCCACCATATCCTTTGCGCCCAAGATGGGCTCGTACAGCCAGGTGCTCAGGCCCTTCCCGTTAGGATCCAGCATGCGTTCGAAGGTGAACTTCACGTCCTTGCTGGTCAGCTCTGTCTTGCCGTCGTGACAGAGTATCCCTTGCTTCAGCTTGAAGGTATAAACCTTGCCATCAGCCGAGATGGTCGGCATTGACTCCAGGAGCTCTGGCTCGAGTTCCAGGGTCTCCCCCTTGTACCGGACCAGGGTATTGAACAGTTCCCGGGCGAGACCGTACACGGCCAGGGTGGTATCTTGCTGCACATCCAGCGTTCCGGGATCATCGGTGAACCAGTCGTGCAGTATGACCGGTTCCCTGGCCGGCTCCTGCACCTTGCGGGCACAACCCACCGCGACCAGCACCACTGCCAGCGACAGCACCACAACTGCAAGCAATGGATGCCTGATTCTCAAACCATGCACCCCCCTATCTTGTGCTGACATGCACCGGACTCAGCGCAGTACTGCAACCCGTATGCCCGTTCCCACCCCCGGAAGGATCCAACGCAACAACCGTGCCACATCGGCCCCGACCGAAAAAGTGCTCAGCGGACAACCTGACCCCGCCTCCGCACAACAAAAAGGGCGACGCCCAATAACCCGTCACCCAATTCCCGACCCATTTGCGGTCGCCCCCGCATCCGGACCGGGTGTCCCGCCTTATAAGAGCACCTGTGTGCAGCAGGTCCCTCGGCTACGAGCCGGCACGGCCCTGGCGGCGGAGGAATTCCCGTCCCAGGCTGGTGATGCTGGTTCCCGCCCTACCCCTCTTCACCAGGATCATGCCCGCCAGTTGCAGGCGCTTGAGAACCTGGCGCAATTCGTGCTCCGTCAAACCGTTGAGCTTCCTCGCCAGGCTGCGCCTGCCCACCGACACCCCCCTGTCGGCTGCCCGCTCTATCTCTCTCAGCACCGCCACCAGCGGGTCGGGCGCCTGTCCACCAGCTTGGAGCATCGCGTTGTTCGTGCTCTGGCGGCATGCGTACTCGCGCACGGCCTCGGGCAGGTCGTCCAGGGTGGCCTCTCCCCGGACCACGCTGATCAGGTACTCGATGCAGTTTTCCAGCTCCCTCACGTTGCCCGGCCAGGAGTAGGACTGCAGTGCCGCGCACACCTCCGGAGAAAGGACAATGGCCGATTGCCGCATGCGCAGGAAAAAGCGGGCCAGGGGGAGGATGTCCTCGGCGCGTTCCCGCAGGGGCGGGATGTGGAGGGGCAACACGTTCAGCCTGTAATAAAGGTCAGCCCGAAATGCCCCCTGCTCCACCAGCCCCTTCAGATTCCGGTTGGTGGCGGCTATTACCCGCACGTCGACCGGGATCACACGCGTGCCCCCCACCCGCACAACCTCTTTTTCCTGTAGTACGCGCAGGATGCGGGCCTGCACGCTCGGCGGCATGTCCGCGATTTCGTCCAGGAAGATGGTGCCCCGGTGGGCCTGCTCGAAGTAACCGGCCTTGCCGCCCTTGCGGGCCCCCGTGAACGCCCCCTCCTCGTATCCGAACAGTTCGCTTTCGAGCAATGTCTCTGGCAGAGCGGCGCAGTTCACCGCCACAAAGGGGTACGCCTTCCGGGGCGAGGCGTTGTGTATGGCATGGGCGAACAACTCTTTGCCCGTCCCGGTTTCACCGTGGATGAGTACGGCACAGGAATTGCAGCTGAAGCTTTCCGCCCGCGCCACCGCAGCACGGATAGCCCTGCTCACCCCCTGGATCTGGGCAAAGGTGTACTTCGCCACGTGGCCCTTGCCCCGCAACTGCGCGCGCAGCTTCCCTTCCAGTTGCTCTATCTCGTCGGCCTCCCGTATCCGCAACACGCCACCGGCGGGTTCGCCGTCCCGGGTCACGGGGATGTGGGTTACCACCACCCGGCGCGATCCCAGGGGCCACACCTCATCCCTGATGCCGTCGGCACCCTGCAGGGAAGACACGTCGGCCAGGGCGGGAAGGACTTCGGTCACAGGACGCCCCATCACGGTCCAGGCCGGACGCCCCAGGATCTCCTCGGCCTTGCGGTTGAACACGTTAACCCGGTGCTGGAGGTCGAATCCGACCACGCCCTCCCCCACCACGTCCAGCAGCCCCTCCATCTGGCTGCGCATCTCGGCCATACGCCCCAGCACGAACCACAGGCCCGGGCTGCGGGGGATGATCCCCAGCATGTAATCTGATATCAGGCGGTTTGCTCGAACATCGAACATGCCAAACTTGCTGAGAACGTCAACGAAAGTGGTGGCATCGATCACCCGATACCCGATGTCGATGACCTTCTTCACATTGGGGGGCACCAGGTGGGGCTCACCAGGGGTGATGGCAATGTCCAGTGCAGGAACGTCATCGAGTTCGGGCGACACCGGCACCAGGTCAAGGTGCTTCGCTCCCAGCTCATATATGAGCGAAATCACGCTGGCTGCCGAGCCTTGGTCATCGTTCACCAGCATGGCCCTGGTCCGCGGGGGCAGCGCCATGAGTTTTTCCCAGCTTTCCCGGCGCAGCGTCCGCCTCATAACCAGGATGTCGGTGCCAGGCTCCGTGTACCGCGATACGTCCTGGGCCAGAGAAGACGAAGACACCAGCACGAGGGGGTAGTCCCCGAAAGAGGAAAGTCCTTCCTGCAAACAGAAGGAGTCGATCCGCAGCCGGCCTCCTAAGGGGTTCAGGACCTCACGCATGTGAGAAACCAGGAAATTGCTGGTCCGCCGCGAGGCCGCCGCCACCGCTATCCGGGGTTCCCCCATCGTCCAACCACCCCGACCGATCTTTCCAGCCCAGAATTCGACTCCGGCGGCCCGTTACCCTCCGGTCCCCGGCCGCAGGCGCCGGTCCCAACCCTCAAACAGTAAAGATGGGAGGGGCACCTCGCGTGCCCCTCCCGGTCCCCAGCATGGCTTTCCGCTATCCCTTGCCAGCTAGAAGCCCTGGCTCGCCTGAGGTTCCTGGGATGGCTGGGGCGCCCGCGGCCCCTGGCCACCCCGCTGCCACCGGGCGCCGGGGCCGCCGCAACCCGGACACCCCGTGCAATCCCGCACGTAGTCCAGCACCTGGGGCAGGCGGGCCTGGAAGGCCGCCATCGCCTCGTCGGCCCTCTCCTGGGTGATCCTGCCCGTTGCCACAGCCTCATCCAGCCGTGCCTTCACCTTTCCCGTGAGGAAGTCGACGACTTCCTGCCGGGTCTTGCCCCGCTCTTGCGCTATCTGAGCTACCGACTTGCCGCCCCGCAGGGCACTCCAGAAGTCCTCCGGGGTCATCCCCAGGAACTCGGCCAGTTGGTCGAGCGCCCAACGACCTGCCTGCAGGTGTATCCCCATTGCCCACCGGCCCTTACCAGCTGCAGCCCGACCGGCCCGGAAACCCGGGTTGCCCTGCTCGATCTGCTGCCGGATGCGGTCAGCCTGCTCGGGGGTCAGCTTCCCCTGAGCCTGAGCCTCGTCCACCACCTGGGTAGCCGCTCGCTGCCACGCCTGACGGAACTGCTCGGGGGTCACGCCCAGCTCCGTACAGACGCGATCCCGGACCTGCAACCGCGGTTGGTCCAGGCCGGACCCATCGCGGGCCCGCATCCGCTGGCCGCCCACCCCGGAAGCCAGCACCGGCGAAGCTGCCAGTGCCAGCACCAGCGCGCCGGCGATCACCCACATCCACCTGCGCAAACCGATCAACCTCCTTCTCCCGCTCCTGCCGCTATGATACCCCCCAACCGTGAAGGTTTTGTGAAGAGAGACCGGGCAGTGCCGCGCCACGAACAGGAACCGCCCCGAACAGCAACAAAGTTACGGGTGGGCCACGGCAGGGAAGTGCCGGGGCCGGGGCGAACGAGTAGGCGTGCGCACAGCATCTGGATACCCGGGAGGCAACGTACCCGTCATGGCCGTCACCACAGCGCTCAACGTGGGGGCCATGACGCTCTGGAGTCCCATCCTTCCCCTGATCTTGCGCGACCTGGGGGCATCGGACTTTCAGGTCAGCCTGTCGGTGGCCATATGGACGGCGGTAGCGGCATTCTTCCAGTACCAGGGGGGAATCTGGACCGACCGATTGGGCCGCCACCCAACCATCGTCTACCCCACCTACCTGTGTGCCGTGTCCATCGCGGCGGCCGCCTTAATGCCCTCCTGGAGGGCCTTCGTGGCGGTCTACGTCTTGTGGTACGTAGCGAACGCCATCCAAGGACCCGTGTTCTCAGCGATAATCGGTGAGGCCGTCCCCCCCGAGCGGCAGGGACATGCCTTCGGGGTAGTGGAGTTCGCAGTCGGGGTGGGTGTGGTGGTCGGTCCCCTGGTGGGCGCCTACCTGCTTCCCATCGTGCGGGCGCAGGGCCTGCTCCTCATCACGGGGGCGGTCTTCCTGTGCACTGCCATCACCAGGCACGCGTTGCTCCAGGAGACCAAACCCGCTGCGGCGGGCTCACTGCACTTTCGCTTCACCCAGGTGTTCTCCGGACGGCTGGCCGTAGTGCTCCTCATTTCGGCGGCCTACCACCTGGTACTGAGCACCACCATGTGGGGTCCCTTCCTGGCCCTGCACGCCAGCGACGCCATGGGGCTGAGCAAATCCCAGATAAACTTGTTCTACGCGGCGGGGTCAGCGGTCTCAGCGGTATCGAGTCTGCTTGCCGGCCGGGCAGTGGCCAGGTGGGGCTGCTACCGGGTGCTCTCCTGGGCCACCCTGAGCCTGGGCGCCATTGTGCTGCTCTGGTCACTTCAGAGGCACCTCGTGGCCATCGTGGCCGGCATGCTGGCGATCGCAGCCGCCTTCCAGTTTTCGATGGTGGCCAGTGACACCTTCCGGGTTATCGCGCTGCCCGACTCCATCCGGGGCAGGGCCCTGGGCGCTATCGGCACCGTCAGCAGCCTGACGGCTGCCCTAGCCGTCCCCGTGGCCGGGTACTTGCGCCTGATCTTCCCCCTCGCCCCGTTCCTGCTGGCTGGCGGGACGGCCCTGGTGCTGTTCTTCGCAACGCAGGTTCTCTCTGCCCGTCACGCCCAGTCCGCCTCCGCCGCCGGCGATCCGCACTCCCCGGCGGCAGGCGACCCCAATTCCCTCCACGGCTAGCGACCCCGGCTCCCTCCCGGCCGGCGATCCCGGCCACCAGGCATGAGGCGCTCCCAGTCAGGACACCAATACTGGGGAGAACAAGAACAGCCCCTGCGGGGAGGGAGCGCCAGTGCCTACCAGTCACTATCCCAATCTGTTTCAGCCGGGTCGTATCGGGAAGGTCACCGTGCGGAACCGCCTGGTGATGCCGCCCATGGCCACCAACTATGCGGGCGAGGACGGCGAAGTCACGGACCGCATGATCCGCTACTACGAGGAACGCGCCAAAGGCGGCACGGGCATGATCATCGTGGAGAACGCCCAGGTCGACTACCCGGCGGGCAAGAATGTGGTCCGCCAGCACCGCATCGACAACGACAAGTTCATCCCCGGACTGCGCCTTCTGGCCACGGCCATCAAGCGTCACGGGGCGGTGGCCCTCCAGCAGATCCACCACGCGGGCAGACAGACCACCCCCGCCATCACCGAGGGACATGTGCCGGTCGCACCATCCCCGGTCCCGTGCAGGTACCTGGGCGTCCAGCCCCGGGAACTGACCATCGGGGAGATCGAGTCCCTCATCAACAAGTTCGCGGAGGCCACCGCGCGTGCCAGGCTGGCCGGGTTCGACGGCGTGGAACTTCACGGTGCCCACGGCTACCTGATCGGCCAGTTCATCTCGCCGTACACGAACAAGCGCATCGACCAGTACGGGGGTACACTAGAGGGTCGCATGCGCTTCCCCCTGGAGATCGTCCGCCGCGCCCGCGAGAAGGTGGGGGACGACTTCATCATCGGCTTCCGGCTCAGCGCCGACGAGTTCGTGGAAGGTGGCCTCACGTTAGAAGAAGCCAAGAGGGTGGCGGCGATGCTGGAACAGGCGGGGGTGGACGTCCTGCACGTATCCGCCGGCATCTACGAAAGCATGGACCGCGTCCTGGAGCCCATGTCCTATCCTGAGGGCTGGCGCGTCTACCTGGCAGAGGCCATCAAGCAGGTGGTGAGGATTCCGGTAATCACCGTGGGCGTCATCCGCACGCCCGAGATGGCGGACCGCATCATCGCCGAGGGCAAGGCCGACTTCGTGGCGGTGGGCCGCGGCCTCATCACCGACGCCGAGTTCGCCCTCAAGGCAGCAACCGGCCATACCGACCGCATCAACCGGTGCATCAGTTGCAACGTCGGTTGCGTGGGTAACGGGATATTCGCCTCCAGCATCATGCGCTGTACGGTCAACCCCGCCGTGGGGATGGAAGAACTGCTGGGCACCATCCCGCCCGCCCCCCACCGGGTGAAGGTGGTGGTGGTGGGAGGCGGCCCCGCCGGCATGGAGGCGGCCCGCATCGCCGCTATGCGCGGCCACGACGTGGTGCTCTTCGAGAAGTCCGGCCGCCTGGGTGGCCAGATGCTCCTGGCCGCGCTTCCTCCTCATAAAGACAAGATCAACTGGTTCACCGATTTCCTCATCAGGGAACTCTCCCTGTTCCGGGTGCGGGTGATGACGGGCCGGCAGGTCTCGGCGGAGGATGTCCTGCGCGAACAACCCGCCGCCGCGATCATCGCCACCGGCGCCGTCCCCGCCAGTCCGGACATCCCCGGGGTGGACGGACCCCGCGTGGCCCAGGCCTGGGACGTCCTGGCCGGTACCCGGCAGGTCGACGGCCAGAAAGTGGTGATCGTCGGAGGCGGCCAGGTGGGTTGCGAGACCGCCGAGTTCCTGGGCGGACGCGGCAAGCAGGTCACCATCCTGGAGATGCTGGAGGACCTGGCCCTGGACATGGAACCCATCACCCGCCTGGACCTGCTGGGCCGGTTCAAGCGCCTGGGCATCACCGGCCTGACCGGGGTCACGGTGACCGCAATCTCCGACAGCACCGTACACACCGTCGACCGCCACATGCAGACCCGGTCGTTCCCGGCCGATACCGTGGTGCTGGCGGTGGGGGCCACTCCGGTGAACGACCTCGCCCTCGACCTGGCCGGGCGTGTCGGAGAAGTCTACGTGGTGGGAGACGCCGTACGCCCGCGCCGCATCATGGAGGCCGCCCAGGAAGGAGCACTGGCCGCCTACTCCATCGCCGAAGCCCACAAGTGGCTCAGCCCTCTCTCCCCTGCCCACGCCACCGTATAGCCTGGCTCCCGACCGTACGCGGTGCCCCGGCGCTGGAGGGATCCCTTCGGTCCCGGGAAGGATGGTCTGCTGGATACGCCGAAGTAACTACTGCGCTCAAGCGACGCGTACCACCGGCTCCTGCACTACGCGGCCGGAGCCGCCGGGCGAGGTTGCCTATGTCGGATTTGATGTCCATCCAGGCCACGGCCCAGCAGGTGGCGGAGGCGGTCTCTGCCGCCCTGGGTGTGGAAACCGAAATCGTGGATGACGAACTGACTGTGGTGGCCGGGACCGGTAAGTACCGCCAGCGCATCGGCACCAAGGAGGAAGGCGGCGACCCGTCGGCCGGGTTCCTGTACGGCCGGGTCCTGCGCACCGGGCAGTCCTTTGTGGTAGAAGACCCCGCTTCCGACCCCACCTACGACCCCCGCTCCCTCACCGGCGAAACCGAAGAGCAGGCCGAGATCTGCTGCCCCGTCGTGGTGGACGGCCGGGTGGTGGGAGTACTCGGACTTTCGGCCATGAACGCCGCCCAGCGGGAGATCCTGCTGGGGAAGCAGCGGGAGATGCTCCAGTTCCTGCACCGCATGGCCGAACTGCTGGCCAGCAAGGTCAGGGAGCACCAGGCCATCACCCGTTTGAGCATCACCTCGAGCCAGCTGGGCACCATCTTGGAGAGCATCGGGGAAGGAGTCCTGGCCATCGACGAAGGGGGATTCATATCCCACTGCAACCGCTCTGCGGAAGTCCTCATCGGGCTGCCGCGACGGGAACTGCTGGGTAGGCACCTGTCGGCCCTGTGGCCGGATTCTCCCATGCTCACGGTGCTGGCCACGGGGCAGGGATACCGGGAACGCGAAGAGATGTACCAGCGGCCCCGGCCAGGCCACTTCCTGGTCACCGCCTTCCCCGTGCGCGTGGAGGGCGCCGTCAAGGGAGTGGTGGCCACTTTCCGGGCGTTCTCCGAGGTGCGCCGCCTCGTGCGCAGCATGACCGATACGCGCCCCGTTTGCACCTTCGCGGACATCAAGGGGACCAGTCCCGCCATCCTGCGAGTCAAGGAGCAGGCCATGCAGGTGGCGGCCAGCGACGTCACCGTCCTCATCTGCGGTGAAAGCGGCACCGGCAAGGAGATGTTTGCCCGCGCCATCCACGCCGCCAGCCCCCGGGCGGCCGGCCCGTTCGTGGTCATCAACTGCGGCGCCATCCCCGAAACCCTGCTGGAAAGCGAGCTCTTCGGCTACGAGGGCGGGGCATTTACCGGAGCGCGGCGCGAGGGCAAGCCGGGCAAGTTCGAGCTGGCCAGCGGTGGCACCATCTTCCTGGACGAGATAGGCGATATGCCCCTGCATCTGCAGGTGAAGCTCCTGCGCGTCCTGCAGGACCACGTGGTGGAACGCGTGGGCGGAACCCGTCCCATACCCGTGGACGTGCGGGTGATCGCGGCCAGCAACCGCGACCTGGAGCAAATGATGCACGACCACGAGTTCCGCGAGGACCTCTACTTCCGCCTGAGCGTCATCCCCCTGCAGATCCCACCCCTCCGCGAGCGGCGGGAAGACATCCCCCTGCTGGCCGAGTACTTCCTGGACAACCAGCGTCACCTGGTGCCAAAGGAAGTGAGCGGCTTCAGCCGGGCCGTCCTGGAAGCCTTCCTGGCATATGACTGGCCGGGCAACGTGCGGGAACTGCAGAACACCGTGGAATACGCCGTCCACCTGGCGAAGGGGCCCACCATCACCCTGGATAGCCTGCCGCCGCGCCTGCGCCGTCACACGACGGCGCCCGGCGGTGGTACGCTGCGCGAGCAAGTGCGCCGTTTCGAGGCCAGCCTCATCCAAGCCTGCCTGGCCCGCTACGGGTCGGGAAGCAGGGCGGTGGACCAAGCCGCCCGCGAACTGGGAATCAGCCGGGCAAGCCTCTACCGCAAACTCCGAACCACGCCACACAGCTCCCGGCGCCACGCCGGTGCACCCCCGGCACGGCAATTACCGTTCCTAGAAACGTAAGCCTTGCTACGTAATCCATGCTTACGACGCCGGGCGAACAGTGCTCCCGGCGATTCGCTCCGGGGGATCGCACCCCGGGACCCAAGCCAGACCATCTCGCCCCGGGCCGCGCGGGCTTGCACCCGCCGGTGCCGGCGCGGATAGGGGTTCCCCCCTGCCTGGGCCTCCCTCGGAGGGACGCTGGTATAAGGCGTGCGTCTGCTTTCGCCCACGCACGCTGGGGAGAACCCGGCTCCAGTCGCTCCAGACGTGCCGCCCGCGATTCCTTGCAGGTAGCGGGCGGACGTTTCCGGACCGCAGCCGCTCCCCAAACTTCAGGCCCCGCCGGGCAATCGCCACTGCCGCTGCCCCGTGCGGCGAAAGCCCGTACCGGGCCAGAAACTTGACCTTCCCAATCACACTCGTGTAGGCCGGATTCACCGCGATGACCTCCACGCCCTCCCGGGCCGCCCGGGACACCAGCAGGGCGTGAAAGGCGGCATACGCAAAGTGCGACAGCTTGCGGGCGTGCCGGTCCGACACTTCCCGCAGCCGCGCTTTCTTCGCCCGGAAGTCCAGCCGCTCCACCACCACTGGCTTGCCGGCCCCCCGGGCCCAGGCGACGACATCTACCACCGCATCCCCCAGGGTGGCCAGCACCTGTTCCTTCCGCCGGCCCTCCAGTCGGATGTGCAGGTCCCTGGCGGCTACCGGGTTGCCGAACCGGTCCACCTCGCCCACCGCCACCCGGTCCGCGTTCAGGTCCACCCCCAGGGCACCGGCCTGCCGGCGGGTCACCCGCTCCGCCGCCGGCCGCTCCGTGGTGGCGAAAAGGTACCAGGTGCCTGCACCCGCCACCACCGCCTTCACTGCCGACACCAGTTCCCGGGCCTTCTTGTGGCTCCAAGACCGTACAGCTTGCCCGCAAAGCTGGCCACAATCGCCAGCAGGTCATCCACCAGCTCTTCCTGTAGGGGCTTCCGGTCTTCCTGCCCTTCCACCACATGGAGGCGGACGCCGTGGCTGGCGAAGTACCGGGCCAGAAAACCGAACCCAAACCGCGTCAGCCGGTCCTCGTACGTCACCGCCACGTCGGTGATCTCGCCCCGCCTCGCCAGTTCCATGAGCCGCAAGAGGCCCTTGCGCCGGTCGGAGAGGCCGGAGGCCACGTCGGTAACCGCGATGATCCGGTCAAATCCCTGCCCGGCCATCACCGTCCGGATGTGGGCCACCTGGCGATCCAGATCCCCCTTGGCCTTCTGCTCGTGAGAGGACACGCGCCCGTAAATGGCGAGGACCCGCTGCCGGTTTCCCTGGACCTCGCCCCGGAGGCGGCGGATCTCGGATTCCGGGACCCGCCGCTTGCCGCCCGGCGTGCGCAAGACCCGGATTTTGCCCTGCTGTTCCCAGCGGCGGATGGTGTCGGGGTGGACACCGAGGAGAGCCGCTGCCCGTTCGATGCCGTAGAGCTGGTCAATGCTTCCAGTCTAGCGAACGTGAGTTTTCCTGTCAATCAGGACAAATACCAATGAACACCTATGAAATGGTTAAACTGCTGACAACCCCGCCAGCGCACCCATCAGCATCCCGAGGGCGGCGGTAATGGACACCACGACCCTGGATCATCGGGAAGTCCCGCGCCGGACGGGACAGCAGGGAATCGAAACCAGCGCGATGATGTCGATCCCGGCCTGCTCCGCGCAGCATGCGGGGTCGAAAGTGCTAGGTCCGTACGGATTGCCTACCACCAGGGTCCGCCCTCCTTGCCCTTTTTCCCTGCCGGCGCGGGGCCGCGGGAGCATCCAGCTGCTCCCACCCCAAACAATTCTGGGTGGCCCCAGAATCGTGCTACCCCATCAGCACAGTCTGACCGCCCAGTCTGACGTCTGACCCCTTGACGGATGCCTGCGGCCATGGTAAGGTTTTGACGTAACGGTCGTTACACGATACGCGGGGGAGGCTACCCGTGCAGGAGAGTCGGTTGTTGCTCGGCCACTAGACCCCGCCCGACCCGTCCCCCTACCGGGTGGCCGTTTGGCGGCAGCTCAAGGAACCCGGGCAGTGCACCTTCAAAGATCGGCGTGCATACCTCCCGACACCCCCAAGCCGCCGCTGTTCGCTGCCCGTACGGGGCGCCGCAGCCGCGCAGGGTATTCTACAGAAAAGGGGTCCGACTGATGTTCAACATAATCATAATGGGCCTGACCAGCCTGCTCACGGACATCTCTACCGAGATGGTGTACCCGTTGCTCCCCCTCTTCCTCACCAGTACCCTGGGGGCGACCCCGGCCATCGTGGGCATCATCGAAGGCATGGCCGAGAGCCTGGCCAGCCTGCTCAAGGTCTTTTCCGGTGCCATATCCGACCGCTTCGGCCGACGCAAGCCCCTGGCCATCGCCGGGTATGGCTTCTCGGTGGTGGGCAAGCTGTTCCTGGTCATAGCCACCTCCTGGACGGGTGTACTGGTGGGCCGTCTGGCCGACCGCTTTGGCAAGGGAGTCCGCACCGCCCCCCGCGACGCCATCATCGCAGAATCAGCGCGAGAGGGAGCACGCGGAGCCGCATTCGGCCTCCACCGTCTCATGGACACCCTTGGTGCCGTCCTGGGCGTGGTTCTGGCCTACTACTTCCTGACCGGCTACCACGGGGACTACCGCATGGTCTTCATTTACTCAATCATCCCGGCTGCCCTGGGCGTGGCCTGCCTCTTCCTGGTGCGCGAAAGGGGAGCAGCAGCAGCGGCACGCCGCCAGGTTTCCTTCCAGTGGGGTGCCCTGGATCCCCGCCTGCGCGCTTTCCTGGTAGTCACCTTCCTGTTCACCCTGGGGAACTCGTCCAACCAGTTCCTCCTCCTGCGGGCGCGCAACCTGGGATTCGCACCCGAGAAGGTCCTCCTCCTGTACCTGCTGTACAACCTGGTCTACGCGCTGGTGTCTTACCCGGCCGGGAAGCTCTCGGACCGCATCGGCAGGCGCACCCTGCTCGTCCTGGGCTATCTGGCTTACGGTCTGGTCTACCTGGGATTCGCCGTAGTCCGGGATCCCGGCTCCCTGTGGTGGCTGTTCGCGGCATACGGCATCTACATCGGGTTCACGGAGGGCGTGGAAAAGGCCCTGGTGGCCGACATCGCCCCTGCCCACCAGAAAGCCACCCTGATCGGATTACACGCCACCCTGGTGGGGATCGGCCTGCTGCCCGCCTCCGCCCTGGCCGGCCTGCTGTGGAACCTGTTGGGCGCCGCAGCTCCCTTCTATTTCGGCGGTGCCATGGGCTGCCTGGCCTCTCTCGGGTTATGGCATGTCCTCCGCACGCGCGCCCCGGGTGCACCCTAGTCGCCACCTGGGCTCGCACCCGGCCGCCACCCCATCGATCTGCTAAGGCTTCTTCACCATGCCTTTGAGGCGCGCGAGAGCCCTACCGTATCCCTCATCCCTCGCAGCCCAGTTCTGAAGCCTTTCGCAGGGGAACTTTACACAATCGCTGCAGAACTCCAACCGCCTTTCATCCACGCAGCACCTGAGTATCCAGCTTATCGCACTGAGCGCAGTCGATCCCGCAGGGTGCAACCTTGCAATCACTCATTCTATCGACCCGCAGGGTGCAACCTTGCAATCACTCATTCTATCGACCCCCAGGGCGAACCGCTGCAGGGACACACCCCGGCCGGTCCCTGACTTCGTACAGACGTTACCACTTCGCCAACCGGTAAGCAATAGTCGGGCCCCACAGGCCGGGAGTAGCGGGGGGACGTCTGTTCTGATATGCTCTAACCGATGTGGTACTGGACAGGGATCGAAGGCAATCCCGCGGGGGCTCCGCTCGACAACCATGTCAGCCCGGGAGAGGTCGCCGGAACGCCGGGCAGCACCTGCGCGCAGGTCACACTCGGCTGCCAGGGCGAGGCGCGCGTCTGGGAGGCGGCCGCGGCACTCCGGCTGAGGCTCAGGGAACGGTTCAGCGTATCCGGGCCCGAGCAGGTAGCCTGCCTCATCGAGGAACTCGGGTTCTGCCATGCCTTCACGCCCGAGGCTCCCGACGATCCCTTCCCCGTCCCCGCGGTACCATCATTGTTCGAGGTCCTGCCCACACACGACGAGGACATCCGCTGGGACTGGTCCTGGACCTGGAAGGACGGCTTCCTGGAATCCGGCCGGCTTTACTACGGCAAGCTTATCCACCGCAAGCCAACGTACGTCTCATCCGGCATGCTGCCCTGGTTCTATGCCATGACGGGCAACCTGGGCGAAGACGACGACTGCGCCAACGCCCGCGACGAGGCCAGGGTGGGAGTGCTGGCCTGCTCCGTCTACGAACACATCGCCGCCCGGGGTGCGACCTCCACCATCGAACTGCAGCAACACTTTGCGGTCAGGCGGACGTCACTGGATCGAGCCCTCACGGAGTTACAGACCGCCATGCTCCTGGTACCGGTGGGCACCCGACCCGAGGGGCCGCGGAGATACACATACGTATGGGATCTTTTCCCACGGCGCTTTCCGCAGGCAGTGGCCGCCGCCGCCAGCATAGGCAGATCCGAGGCGACCGAGGCGGTCATCCTGCGTTACCTCCAGCTGGCCGGCGCGGCCGCGGAACAGCATATATGTCGGGCACTGCCCGTGCCCTCGTTCCTCATCACCCACGCCCTGAACCGGCTGGAAGGCCAAGGCCTGGTCGGACACTACCCACCGTCGCCCCGGTCCCACTGCCCCCCGTCCCCGAAGTCCACCGCCCCCCGCCGCGTGCGCGATGGACTGGCCGTGGCTGCCGGCGGAAGCCATGATGACCACCTTGCCGCCCTCGCCCCGGCATTCCCCGTTCCCCCCGCCCTGACGACGTTCTCGGCATCTTGTCGCCCGGGTACCGCCCAAACTTCCGGCAGCTCCCCCGGCTCCGACCCCGCCAACACCCTCCCACGTCCCTCCCTCCCCCAGCCGAGTGAAACATAACCACGCCAAGGTCGATCTTATGTAGACGCAACCAATGCGGTCACCCGGAAATCGGGCCAAAGCCCCGCGGGTGCACGAGAATTCGGCACCCATACGCCCCAGGACCTGACCAAATTCGCGGCAGCACCGGAACCTCGTCAGGAGGATTTTGGTACGTTGTGTCAAATACTGGCAGAAGGCAGTGCGGGGGGCCGCTGGCACTCGAAGGGGACTGGGAGCGCGCAGGCGACCACTCAAACCGGAGGTGACCAAGAGGTCATGTCAGGTTGTGATCGGCAATCAATCGGCGCCCCAAGCCCCAGTGCCATCGGTAAGACGCGATGTATGGCGCGAGTGTGGTGGGTCAAGGTCCCGGTGGACCTGCTTGAGGCTGCCTTGCCGTGGCAAGCCAAATCCCTCCACATTTTCCTGCTGAGCCGCTGTTCACCGGGGACTAACCGGCTGTCAGCCAGTCAGATCAAACTGGCGCGGGCGCTGGGCATCCACCGTGATACCCTGCGCAAGTACTTGGGTATCCTCGTGGATAGTGGCTGGCTCAGCATGGAAGGAGGGAATCACGGAGAGACCACCTTCGTGGTACGGAATCCCGTCCTCGAGGAGAGACAGGCGGAAGTCGCCAGGGTAAGGAAACGCATTGACCGCACTGAGCACAAGGGAGAGGCGCTCATGCGCGAGTGGCTTAATCTGATCGTGGATTCGGACGACTTCGACGACAATGCGCGCCCCGGCTTCCTCCGCAACCCCATGACCGGTGAAAACATGGAGTACGACCGGTGGTATACTGCGGGAGTGGCGTTCGAGTTCAACGGTCCCCAGCATTACGGTCCCACTGACGTATATCCTGACCCGGCCCAGGCCAGGCTCACGATGGGGCGCGACTACATCAAGAGGGGAATCAGCCAGGAAAAGGGGGTTCACCTGGTTACCATACGGCCGGATGACCTCACCTTCACCCGCATGCGGAAGCTGGTCGAGGGTCTGCTCCCGTTGCGGGAATTGCGCCCCGATGATCCGGTGCTGCGATACCTCACTGAGGTAAGTCTCCGCTACATGGGCAGGGCACGTGCCGCCCGGCAGCACCGTCCGTCCCGGTGAAAGCGCACCCGCACGTAGCCCCGGGGCTCATCAACCCCCAACCCGGCACGTCATCGCAACGCGTCGCGTACCTTGAACCTGGCCACGCATGGGGGCGGCAACGGCTCCCAATGACCGCGCACGCCCTGGAAAAGGGCCGCTACCTCAATGTGCAACATGGCAATCCCGCAATCCAGGCGCCTGGCGATGCCCCACGTGTCCCCGATGCCGCTCACCGACACAGTGATGCCGTCCGGTTCCACCGTGAAGTGCCACGGCTGGCGGTTCACCGCTGATGGGGACAGGCGGGCAGCTTCGAGGGCAGCCTTCGCCCAGGGCGGCCAGCGGGACTCGTCCGCAGGATCCACCATTTCGCCCAGGGGCTTGCGCCGGTGCGAGCGCGCGAAGCCGGTCATGACGGCCTCCTCCCAGGTTCGCCCGCCCGGGTAACCGAAGGGGATGACTGCAAGCACCCGCTCGCCATCCCGGATCCCCAGCAGCCGGCCTGCCACCTCGGGCCGGAAGAATCCCCCCACCCAGCACGTCCCCAAACCCAGTGCCGTCGCTTCCAGCACAACGCCTTCCCCCGTGTAACCCACCCGCTCGTGCACATAGGGACTTCCCATGTCGCCCACCATGGCCACGTAGGCAGGGGCCCCCCTCACCTGCCCGTAGTTGCCAACCACGCCCTTTACCACCTCGTGGGCTGGCCGCGCCACAAGGAGGGCGCGCGCCTCGGCGAAAGGCCTGAACCCGTCACACACCGCCTCCATGCGTTTGACCAACTCAGGCTCTACCGGGCGGGAATCAAACCGCCGCCGTGAGCGCCGCTTCCCGATGGCGGCGTACCATTCGTCATGCGGAATCTCCATGCGGCCACCTCCCCTCCCAGAACCGCTCCTCCTGCTCCCGCATAGCAAGGTACGACAAGCCTGCCTCAAGGTGGGCCAGCTGAAACCGGACCCCAGGCTGTCGGGAGGACTCAACCGAAAGCGGCGTGCGCCTCGTCCACCCTCCCCAGCTGCCAAAGGCACAATCCCAGCCCGCGCAGGCAGCTCAAGAGAGGACGGTTTTCTATCATGGACCAGGTCAACAGCCCACGGAACCCCGGACCAAGGGTACTAAACCGTCAGGATTCCCTTCGGCTTCGTTTCGCACGCCCCCCGCCGGCCGCGGGGTGACTACTTCGCCCCCGTCAAGCTGCCGGCAACGGAGGTCGGTGTCCTTGACCGCTATGGCTATCAACTCCACCCAGGTTGCACTCCCGGATCCGGAGCCCTGCACCTGCGCACACCCCCAGTCAGCGCCAGACCCACCGTTTCTACCCATTTCTACCCATCCTGAGCGTCACCTCCTGAGACCAGCAAAAGTTTCGGTTGGGCGCGGCCTGGCGACCGAGGGGCTACCCCTTGATAGTCACGGCCGGGGTAATCAGACAGGACGATGAGTTGGGCATTGAGGCCCAGTCGGGGACATCTTTGCCGTAGTCTACCACGAGTATGCCGGTGGCCCCATCTTACTGCTTGCCTACGCGTGCGACGTGCGGGAGCATGGCACCGGCTGTCTGGGCCGGGTGGCCGCCCGCTGGGTGAAGGTCACGGACTTGCACTCCTATGACTTTGTCCCCGCGGACTTGCCGGTGGTCGAGAAGCTCAAGCGGACCAAGGTGCACCTCCATCGCGACTCAAGCATCCTGAGGCGGTAAAAGGGGAATCATGGCTGGTGCCGTGGACATGCTGCGGACTGCATGCTTGCCGCGGACAAGGTAATTGTCCGCGAGCCCCGGTACAGGGCCCGCACGCCGGACGGCATTTCTCCCGCCCCCGAGGCCTTAAGCGGCAATCCGGCCGGGGGCCACTGGATTCGTCCTAGAATGCTTCGTCCAGGGTTTTTGAACTCAGCAGCCTTTCGTGTGAGGTGTACCGGGGGCCCTGCAGCTGTTTGACCTTGCCCTGTTTCACCAATGGAACGGGATTGATCTCTACTGCTGGCTGAGCAAAGTTAACCACGTATTTGTCGCTTTCTTTCCAGCGCTCGATCGAGCCGACCCGAGCAATGTGTGTAACGGCAGAAATCGGAGCCACCCGGTACGCAGCTATGTGCTTGATCCTGGGAATCATGCTGCCGTGGATGCGGATTGCGTACCAGCGGTTTTCACCCAGAAACACTTCTTTAAACCCGTCTTCTCGAGCCGGGACCACAATGGTGTCCACCTCGGCAATGTCCATGCGCCCGGCGGACGGTTCAGCACCTCCTCCAGGAACCTCTTCCGGGCCAGTAACATCTGCCAGAAAGGGCTCAAACTGGTAGATGCGGTCCCCCTGCTCGTTAGAGTATCGCGACAATGTGATAACCTCAACTGGAAACTTGAACTGGCGGACCAATACGGCCTCTAGCTCCTCCGATAGCTCGTCGATTATCACCAGTGCTCCGAAGCCACCCTCGTAGATCATCTTTTCGAGCAGATAGTCCAGGTTCTCGAACCCGTTGGCAACAGCGTAATCCTTGATCTGTGACATCTCGGGCGGCAGGCTCGTCCTGTAGAAACGCCAGCAGGGTGCCAGGTAACACCCAGGAGGAGTATCGAGGCGGTTCCAGCGAAAGCAATGGATGATCTGAGTGAGGAGGAGGGCACGATGCTCGATCCCGAAAAGAAAGCCGCTCCCAGGGGTGAGACGCGCCCGGTGGTTTACACGGTAGGTTCCAGCACCCGCACGCAGGAGGAATTTCTGGACCTCCTCCGCTACTACGGTATCACCATAATCCTGGATGTGCGGCGTTTTCCCACCAGCCAGCGGTATCCCCACTTCACGCGCTCGTCCCTCGCCTCCTGGCTTGCCGAAGCGGACATCGCTTACCATTACCTGGGAGAGACACTGGGCGGTTACCGGCGCGGCGGGTACGAGGCGTATACCCAAACCGCTTCCTTCCGTAAAGGATTGGAGCAGGTCCTGTCGCTGGCCGGACAAGGACCAGCAGCTATCCTGTGCTGCGAACGATTCCCGTGGAAGTGTCACCGGCGGTTCATCGCCCAGTACCTCTCGGCCGCCGGCTGGCACGTTGTCCACGTCCTCGACCGGGGAAGGGTCTACGCGGCACCATGAAGCGCTCGGACGGGGCCCAGTAGATACGGCCCGCAGCCCGCCACCCGGCCGCCCTGCCGACGTACAAAGGAGTTGGCGCAGCGTCCGCGGAACTACTGGGTGACGGCTCAAAGGCAACCACGCAAGCCGGCTCTGCGCCAGCCAGGCTATCAACTCCACCACATTTGTGCGCTCCCACGGTCGACACGGCCATGTTTGCACGCTACCAGGCTGTCGGCGCGGCCATGTCTCCGCGTTACGAGGGGTGTTCGACGCGGCCACATAGACGACGGCCGGTTGTGGCCGGGGGAGGGAACACGGTGCCAGCAGTCAGCGTCATCGATATGAGTCCCGAAACCGCCTACTATGTGGGGACGTGCTCCCATGTGAACGAGTCGGACGAGATGGACGCTTGCGCCGAGCGCCGGCTGGCCTGGCTGCAAAGGATGCACGCCCCCGGCGTGCGCGTGAAGGTGGCGATCGCGGACGGGGATCCCGTGGGATTCGCCCACGTCATGCCCATCAGCGTGTCACCCTGGGGCCCCCTGGGACACGACCTGGCGGTAGTGCCGTGCCTGTTCGTCGAGCAGAAGGCCAGGGGATTGGGTGCCGGCCGGGCCCTGGTGGCTGCCTCCGAGGGAGAAGCGCGGCGCCAGGGCATGAGGGGGATAGCAACCATCGCCTATTTCTGGGACTTCTGGTTCATGCCCGCCTCCTTCTTCGAGCGGCTCGGGTACGAGGTGGCCGACCGCCGGGACGACGAGGCCGTGCTCTGGAAGGCATTCGGAAAGGTATTTGCAGAGGATGAACCCGCCGGCCAGCCGGCCAGGGCGGGCCAGGTGGCACCGCGCCGGATACCATGGGGGGTAACCGGCTCAGAACCCGGCACAGGATTCCTCCCTTCCGGCTCGCCCACGGCCGGCTTCGCCAGGCCCCGCCTGCTCAGGCCCCGGTATATCTTCGAGCCCGTACCGGGCAAGGCCGCAGTTGATCTTTTCTGGAACACCTTCTGCCAGACAAGCAACATCGAGGCCCAACGGGTGCGGGAGGTGGCGGCCCAATTCGGCGACAAGGTGGTGCTACGCGAGTTCTGCGCCGACGACCGGGACGTCCTCCTCCGCTACCAGATCCCGCGCGCCATCTTCGTGCAGGGCCAGGAGATCGGTTGGGGGTACGAGGCTCCCCGCGAGGGGATTCGGGAAGCCATCGCGAAGGCCATTGCAGCAGGATGAACCGGCCTGCGCGAGCTCCATATCATGAAGGGCAGATCAGCATGAGCGTTCACCGGGACGAGCGGGAAAGGACTGATCAGCATGAGCGTTCACCCGGACGAGCAGGAGACAACGGAGGCCACCCGGGCCGAGAAAATCCTGGCCCTGGGGCTGGTCGTTTTCCTGCTCCTGGGCGGCCTGTGGGTGCTTGACCGGCTGGGGGACGTGCCCCGGCGACCGGAATACGCTGCCCTGGTGGCAAAACACGGGCTGTCGTCCTTGGAAGAAGAGGTCTCTCGCCTGCAGGCGGATCTCGACCAGGCCCGGGAGATCCTCCGGCAGGCCCGCGAGCAAGAATCGCAGGCCCGCGTGCAGTACGAATTCCGCCGGGAGGAGTACCGCACCCTCCTCGACGCGGGCCGGGACGATCCCCAGAGAAGGCAGGCTTACCACGACGCCCTGGCGGCGTACGACCGCGCCCGCGAGAATGCCGCAGCGGCCCAGGCGGTGGTGACGCGCTGGGAAGAAGCACTGCGCGAGCCCCAGAGCACGCTCGAGGAACGCCGCGCCCTGGTCTCCACGGAGTACGCCCACCTGTCACGGCAATATGAAACGAAGGCGTTCCTGCTCCGGCTGGGGTACGCGCTACCCCTGCTGGCCCTCGCCGTAGCAATGTGGCAGGTGGTACGCCGTAAACACTCGCCCTACCTTATACTCTTGACCGGTTTCATGGCCTTCGCCGTGCTGCAGGCTGCATTCCTGGTAGGGGCATACGCCTGGACGCTGTTCCGGGCGTGGGCCCAACTCGGGGTGTCCCTGGCGGGGGCCACCATCACGGCCGCGGGGATCGTTGCCCTCCGCCGCTACGTCTTCAGCCCCCAGCGGGTGATGCGCGCCCGCGCCCGCATGGGGCAGTGCACCCGCTGTGGCCTTCCGGTAGCCCGGGAGTACGTTTTCTGCCCCGAGTGCGGCAACCGCGTGGCGGAGGACTGCCCGCACTGCGGGCGGCTGCGCCCGGTATCGCTGCCGATCTGCCCCTACTGCGGCCGGTAACATTACTTCACGCACCGCGGCCGCCTAATGCTTGCCGGGACGTGTCCCAGCATCGACACTGTCACCCTGGTGACGGTGCTGGTCTTCAGAACACCGTCATCCTTGCCGACGGTGGTACTGGGAACACGGTCACCATGCTGTTGGTGCGCTTGTAAACGACAGTCACGAGGCTTGATACGGGTCGGGCTGATTATGTCACAAGCCGCGGGGAAACACAGTCATGTGGCTGATACTGTCCGGCCGGTAGGCAGGGTCAGCCCACTGACATCGTTCCCCGCGATCACGGCTGTCCGACAGGTTGACACTGGTCCGAAGGGCATGCGCCGTCGGCCCGCGGACCCTGGTCTGGACTCTTCCGGTAACCGCGACACGGATGAAACCCCGTAGCTTCGTAGAAGGCATCGGCGGACCCAATCAAAAGAACGTCAAGCCGGGTGTGGGGGCAAAGGCGGTGGCAGGCCTCGATCAGGGCACGACCGATGCCCTGTCTTCTGAAACGCGGCACCACAGCCAGTTCAGCCACATATGTGGTCACTTCGCCGTCGGTGAGCGCACGCAGGAATCCGATGACTTCACCCTCATGGACCGCCACCAGGGCGGGATACGACCTTTCCCAGGCCAGGAACGCCTCAGACGGCCTTACCTTTGGGGTAAGCCAACCTTCACCCGACGAGATCTCCTGAATGGCAGGAAAATCCTCCTCTCGCCAGGCCCTGATAGTGATTCCCGCACTATGCGACGAGTTGAGCGGAATCCGGCCGTTTTCGGGCTCTGCCATACACCAAGTCACTCCCGAGTTCCGGAAGTTTTCCGGCGCTGCCGACCGGGTGGGATCCCACGTTCAGCCCTGCCGGCCGGGTCAGCCGCCCCCGGCTATATCACCTCAGCCAATCCGCCGTGAGGCGCAATACGGCATGACTTCTCCGGCCATGAGCGCAGGCTACCTGAACAGCCTGCCCAGCAGACGACCGGTCGCCCTGCCCACGGCCCGGCGTGTCATGCGCCGAACGACAGCCCCGGGGCCCTTGCGAACCGCCTGCACATCCCCCAGGAACCGGGCGAGTGCGTAAAGAAAGCTCCTCGTTTGCGCAAGAGACTTCCGGCGTGGCACAACCCCACCGCCCTTCCGTAGGGCCCTACGTCAGCCCCACCAGCTCGGCCATGATGGCTTCGCCGGAACTCGTGCCCAGGCGGTCGGCGCCTGCCTCCAGCAGGGCCAGCGCTGTCGAGAGCGTGCGGATGCCGCCCGCCGCCTTGACACCCAGCCGGTCACCCACCAGCCGCCGCATCAGGCGAACATCGTCCGCGGTGGCACCGCCCGGGCCAAATCCGGTGGAGCTCTTCACGAAGTGCGCGCCGGCTTCCTCCGCCAGCCGACAGGCCATCACTTTTTCCTCTTCAGTCAGGTAGCAGGTTTCAATGATGACCTTGACGGAGACGACCGGGTGACCACCCTTTGGAGGACGGCCGTCCTTTCCGGACGGGCCACACGCGCCCGTGTCCCGGGAGGCAGCGCTCCCCGCCTGCGGATCAACCGCATGCGGATCAACCGCCTGCGGATCGACGGCATGCGGATCGACGGCCAGCGGAGCGACCGCCTGCACCACGGCCCGGATGTCTTCCCTAACCTCATCCAGCAACCCGGCCTTGAGAAACCCGATGTTGATGACCATGTCGATCTCGCTCGCCCCGGCCCGCACTGCTTCTTGCGCTTCGTATGCCTTGACCGCGCTGGTCGTATTCCCCAGCGGGAATCCCACCACGGTGCAAATCCGTACCGGGCTACCTTCCAGGTGCCGCGCAGCCAGGCTGACATAGGCCGGACTTACGCAGACGGCCGCAAATCCGTGCCTGCGCGCTCCCTCACAAAGAGCGGCAACCTCCGCTGGAGTCGCGGTGGGCCGTAGGAGCGTCTGGTCTATGCGGCTTGCCAGTTCCTGAGGTCGCATAGCAAGGCTTACTCTCCTCCCCAGTACCTGCGTCTTGTCGCGGCATGCTCGCCTCGCAGCCCGCCTGCCGCGGATCCCGGCGCGCCTGGCCTACCAGCCTACCTGGCTCCACCGGTGTTCGGGGCAGGATTACCCGCGTCCCGCCCGCCGCGCGGCAAGCTGAACCCCCAGGGAAGCAGCTCACCCACGCTGCTCACCGCCCGTTCCCCCCTGAGGTTGGCCATGATCACGCGCAGGTCGCCAAACTCCCTCATCACCTGGCGGCAGGCGCCGCAGGGAAGGCAAACGCCCTCCGTATCCGCCACCACGGCCAGGGCCACGAACTCCCGGTGGCCCTGGGAAACGGCCTTGAAGATGGCCACCCTCTCCGCGCAAACCGTCAGCCCGTAAGATGCATTCTCCACGTTGCATCCCGTGAAGACGTCGCCCGACCGGGTCAGGAGGGCTGCGCCCACCGCAAACCCGGAGTAGGGAGCGTACGCCAGCTCACGCGCCCCCTTCGCGAGTTCCACCAGGGTCTCGTCGGAGCAGGGCCCACAGGAGCCCGCAGGTCCAGCCCCGCAACCGGCGGCCCGCTCCCCTCCCAAGTCGCCCATGGTCCCCACCTCCTCACCCACACCTCTGGATTCCCTCGGCGGTTACCAGGGCCAAAACCAGCGGTGGTGCGGGCGGCCGTTCCTCCTCGATGCGGTAGGCTTCCCCCAGCAATGCCAGGGCGGGGGGCAACCGGGAGGGGTCGTTGTAATGAACTTCCGCCAGCACGTCGTCTCTGCACACCTCATCGCCCACCTTGCGGCGAAGCACGATGCCCACGGAAGGGTCGATGCGATCTTCCTTCCTGGCCCGGCCCGCCCCCAGCACCATGGCCGCCCGGCCCACCAGCAGCGCATCCACCCGAGTCACGTACCCGCCCCCGCGTGCACGAAAAAGGTGGATGTGGCTGGCCATGGGCAGCAATCCTCCCTGCTGTGCCGGCCCGCCGCCTCGCCCCGCATCGCCGCCTCGCCCTTCCCCGCCGCCTGAGACCGGCATCAGCCCGGCACCACCCAGATCGGCCACAAGAGCCCGGGGGTCGCCGCCCTGGGCCTCTACCATGGCCCGGAGCCTGGCGAGCGCTGCTCCCGTATCCAGCAGTTCCTCCAGACGTGTTCGCGCCTCGTCCAGACTGGCGGCCGCCCGGCCCAGGACCAGCATGTGGCTGCCCAGCACCAGGCACAGTTCCCTGAGGTCGGCAGGGCCCTGCCCCGCCAGGGTGGCCACCGCCTCCCGCAGCTCCAGGGCGTTCCCCACCGCGTAGCCGAGGGGTTGATCCATGCCGGTTATCACTGCCCGCGTCCGGCGCCCAGCCCACTCCCCGATACCCACCATCATCCGGGCCAGAGCCAGCGCGTCGTCAAAATCCTTCATGAAGGCGCCCCTGCCCGTTTTGACATCGAGCACGATGGCGTCGGCACCAGCGGCAATCTTCTTGCTCATGATGCTGGATGCTATCAGAGGAAGGCTGTCGACGGTGGCGGTTACATCACGCAGGGCGTAAATCTTGCCGTCGGCGGGAACCAGCTGTGGGTTCTGCCCCACCACGGCCAGGCCGATGCCGCGCACCTGCTCCAGGAAGCGTTCCGGCGGCAGATCCACCCTCAGCCCCGGGATGGATTCCAGCTTGTCCAGGGTGCCTCCCGTGTGGCCCAGGCCCCGGCCCGACATCTTGGCCACCGGCACCCCTGCAGCCGCCACCAGGGGGGCCAGCACCAGGGTGGTCTTATCGCCCACCCCTCCCGTACTGTGCTTGTCCACCTTGACTCCGGGGACGGAACTCAGGTCGACGCGGTCGCCTGAATCCACCATGGCCATGGTCAGGTCGGCCACCTCCTGGGGCTCCATCCCCCGGAAGTACACGGCCATCAGGAAGGCCGCCATCTGGTAGTCGGGCAGCTCACCCCGCACGAACCCCTGCACCAGGAAGTCCAGCTCTTCGCGCGACAGCCGTCCTCCGTCCCTCTTCTTCAGAATGACGTCATATGCCCGCACCGCCGACGCCTCCTCATGGCACACGATATCTACGGACCTGGCTAACTCCGGGTCCAGCGCGTTTCTGCCGTCGCCTCACCACCACGTCACGCCTCTTCTCGCTCGTAGGGGATGCCGTCCGCCGCCGGGGGCGTCGTCCGCTTCAACACCCCGGCCAGCACCACCAGGGTGAGGGCATACGGGATCATTTTGATGAACTGGTAAGGCACCACGGCACTCTGGACCACGCGGAAGCTGAGGGATTCCGCCAATCCAAAGAGCAGGGCCGCCCACATGGCCCCCACGGGTGACCAGTTGCCGAAGATCATGGCCGCGAGGGCGATATAACCCTTGCCCTGGGTCATCCCCTCCACGTACATCCCGGTGTGCTCCACCGAAAGGTAGGCCCCGGCTAGGCCAGCCAGGACACCGCTCAGGAGCACCCCGCTGTAACGCAGGTGGTACACCTTCAATCCCAGGGTGTCGGCCGCCAGCGGATTCTCACCCACCGCACGGAGCCGCAGCCCGAACACAGTCTTCTCGATCACCCAGTAGGAAAGCGGGACGAGGAGAAAGCCCACCACCACCAGCGGGGATACGTTACTCACCAGGGGCCGCAGCCAGGGAATCTGGTCGAGGCCGGGGACGCTGATGGGTTCGAACCCCTGCACATGGGGGCTCATGGTGGCCTTCTGAAACAGGGTGATGCTGCAGAAGCGGGCGGCACCATAGGCCAGGATGTTGAGGGCCACCCCGCTCACGATCTGGTCCACCCGGAAAGTCACCGTCACCACGGCGTGGATGAGGGCCATGACCACCGCTGCCGTCACGGCGAGGGCCATGCCCGCCAGCGGGCCCCAATAGTAGGCACCCACCGCTCCCCAGAACGACCCGGTGATCATCATGCCCTCCAGGCCGATGTTCACCACGCCACCCCGTTCGGAATAGACAGCGCCCAGGGCCGCCAGGAGTACGGGCAGTCCCATGCGGATGGCGGAAGCCAAAAGTTCGCTGACCATCAGCCCTGTAACGCCTCCTTCCTTTCCTGGCGGCGGATGTACCGGCTCATCACCGCGGAGGCCACCACGATGCTGAGGATCATGACCCCCTGCAGGATGACCACGGTATCCATGGGCACCCCCGCGAATGCCTGCACTCCCTCCGCACCCCGGTTCAGAAAGCCGAAGAGCAGCGCTGCCAGGACGATCCCCAGCGGGCTGTTCTTGCCCATCAGCGCCACCGCGATACCCGTGAAGCCGTAGCCCTTGGGGAAATCCAGGTCCATGTATCCGAAGTACGACAAGAGGTCGCTCAGGCCGGTCATCCCGGCGATGAGGCCGCTGAGCAAGAACGCTTTCGTGCACACGGAAGCGGGATGGATGCCCGCCGCCTCCGCCGCGGCGGGATTGTGGCCCACCGCGCGCAACTCGTACCCGAAGGGGGTCCTCCAGATGAGGTAGTGGACGGCGCCTGCCAGGAGCAGGGCCAGGGGGAAGAACCAGTTAAGGTAGACGTGGTTGGGGAGATCAACGCCGAACAGGGAAAGGAACCCGTGCATCCTGGGCATGAGGGCGCTGGGAGCAATCCTGGGCAACCTGATGAGCGGATTCCCCACCCCCGGCATGAGACCCTGCTGTTTGTCCATGAACACGTCCGCGATCAGATAGTGGATGAGGGAAAAGGCAATGTAGTTGAGCATAATGGTGCTGATGACCTCGTGGACCCCGCGCCTGACCTTGAGGTAAACGGGCAACAGCGCCCAGAGCACGCCGCCCAAGGCGGCCACGGCGATGACCAGGGGCAGGTGGACGAAGGACGGCAACCCCTTGAGGGCAAATCCGGCCAAAGCGGCCAGGAAGGTACCGATGAGGTATTGCCCTTCCACCCCGATGTTGAATAATCCGGCCCGGAAGCTGACGGCTACGGCCAGGCCCGAGAAAATGAGCGGGGTGGCGCCGAACAGGATGATGGCCACGCTGTCCAGCCGCCTGAGGGCAAAGACGAACATGGTGCGGTACACTTCCACCGGGTTTTTGCCGATGGCAGCCATGACCACGGCCCCCACCAGGACGGCGAACCCTATGGCCACAAGCGGGGATGCCAACTCCAGAGCCAGATACCTGTACCCTCTCCTCATACCCGCCCCATCCCCCGGCCGATCATGACCGCACGATCTCCTCGCCACTCATGACCCCGCCATCCCCCGGCCCGGCCCTTTGCCGCCCAGCATGTAGTGGCCAATCTGCTCCGGGGTGACCTCGCCCGGACGGAACTCGGCCACCAGTTCCCCGTTGTACATGACCCCCACCCGGTCGCTGAGGGAGAGCACCTCCTCCAGGTCGGCCGATACCAGCAATACGGCCCGGCCGTGGTCCCGTGCCAGCAGCAACTGCTGGCGCACGAATTCCGTCGCGGCGATGTCCAGGCCCCTGGTGGGTTGGGAGGCGACGATGAGGGAAGGCTCCCGCGTCAACTCGCGGGCCAGGATCAGCTTCTGCTGGTTGCCACCCGACAGGTTACGCACCGGAATATCCAGGGCGGGCACCCGGATGTCGAACCCGTTCACCAGGGTACGGGCGTGGGTCCTGGCAGACCTGAGGTCGAGCCGGTAGGGCAGGGAAAAACGCCTGGATCTGTGCAGGCCCAGGACGCCGTTTTCCCAGACGGTCATGGTCAGGATGAGACCGCGCCGGTGGCGGTCTTCGGGTATGTGGGCCATACCCAGTTCCCGTATTTGCCGCACCGTCCGATCGCCAATGGGGTGGCCGCGCACCAGCATGCGTCCCCCGGACGGCTTGCGCAGACCGGTCAGGGCTTCCACCAGTTCCGACTGGCCGTTGCCCTCTATCCCGGCGATGCCGTAGATCTCCCCGGCCTTCACCCGCAGGCTGAGCCCCCGCACTGCCGGGCGCCCTCCCCTGCCCGGCACCGTGAGGTCTTCGACCAGCAGGCAGTCCTCCCCCGGCCGGTAGGGACCACGCGCCAGTTCGAACAGTACGGGCCTGCCCACCATCATGCGGGCCAGATCGTCCTTTGTGGCCTTCTCCCTGGGCACCGTGTCCACCAGGACACCCCGGCGTAGCACCGATATACGGCTTGCTATCTCCAGCACCTCATCCAGCTTGTGACTGATGAAGATGATGGTCTTGCCCTGGTCGCGCAGGTTGCGCAGGTTCACGAACAACTCCCGCACTTCCTGGGGAGCCAGGACGGCGGTGGGCTCGTCCAGGATCAGGATTTCCGCACCCCGGTACAGGACCTTGAGGATTTCCACCCGTTGCTGCTGCCCCACCGAGAGTTCGCCTACCCGGGCAGCGACGTCCAGGACAAACTCGTACCGCCGGCAGAGATCCTCCACGACCCTGTGCGCGTCTCGCCCCCGCAAGACCCCCGCCCGGGCGGGTTCCGATCCCAGCACGATGTTCTCCAGAACGGTAAAACGGGGGATCAGCATGAAGTGCTGGTGCACCATGCCGATCCCCAGTTCAATGGCCCGGCGGGGACTGTCGATCACCACCCGTTTGCCGCCCAGCCGGATTTCCCCCGCGTCCGGCTGGTAAAGGCCGGCGAGGATCTTCATCAGGGTGCTCTTGCCGGCACCGTTCTCCCCCACCAGGGCGTGGATCTCGCCCTTGTCGATTCCCAGGGATATGTGGTCGTTGGCCACGACCCCCGGGAAGCGCTTGGTCAGGTCTCTAAGTTCGATCAACGCCATTTACTTGGGCAGATTCTTTTCGAACTCGGCCAGCTCCTTCTTGTCCGCCGGCACCTTTATCTCGCCGCTGATGATCTTCTTCTTCAGTTCCTCCAGCCTGTCCCGGATGTCCTTGAGCATCTCCTGGTTGTACTCGTTAACGGCGTAACCCACGCCGTCCTCAGCCACCCCGAACACCCGGTACCCACCCTGGAACTTGTTTTCCAGGGTGGCCTTGATGGTTTCGAATACCGCCACATCCACCCGCTTCAGCATGCTGGTCAGGATGTACGGGCGCTGCTCGGGCTTGGCCGTGAGGGACTGGTCGGAATCCACCCCGATGACCAGCTTCTTCTGGGAGGCACCCGCCTCGATCACGCCGATCCCCGAGGCACCGGAGGCGTGGTAGACGATGTCGGCGCCTTTCTTGATCTGGGAAAGGGTGAGTTCCTTGCCCTTCACGGGATCCTTGAACGCCTCGCCCGTGGTGCCGATGTAGTCGCTGAATACCTCCACCTTGGGGTTCACGTACTTGGCGCCGGCGATGTATCCCGCCTCGAACTTCTCGATGAGCGGGATCTTCATGCCTCCGACGAAACCGATCTTGTTCGTCTTCGTCTTCAGCCCGGCGGCCGCACCCACCAGGAAGGAGCCCTCATTCTCCTTGAACAGCAAGCAGGAAATGTTGGAGGCCTCGGTAAGGTCGCCGATAAAACCGTCGATGAGCCCGAACTTGGTGCCCGGGAACTCTTTCGCCACCTTCGCAACGTGGTCAGTGAACATGAAGCCGACTCCGAAGATGAGGTCGAACTTATCCTCTGCCAGCAGGCGCAGGAGTTGCTCCCGGTTCTCGCCGCCCGCAGAAGGCTCGAGGTACTTCGTTTCGATCTTGTCTCCGAACTCTTTCTGGGCTCTTTCCAACCCCGCATATGCCGCATCGTTGAATGACAGGTCGCCCCGGCCGCCGATGTCGAACACCAACCCCACCCGGAGCGGCTTGGGCTTCTCCGGCTGCGCGGGGGCAGGAGCGGGCGCCTCCTTCTTGGCGCAACCAGCACCCAGCGTCGCCGCGGCAAAGATCAGCAGAAACCCCACTACCAGCAACCTTCGCCATGCCATTCCCCATCGACCCCCCTCTTCACATGATGGGCTCGACCCCATACCAAGTAACAAAAAGTTCCCCGTCTGTCAGGCAAAATCCTGCCGGCTTACCGGGGCCGGCGCAACGCGTGGGCGCCGCTCGGCACCCGGGACGGGCGGGCGCCGCAGTGCTACCGGGGTGAGGCCCGGGCGTTCTCAGGACATGCTCCGCAACGCATCACGCGACGGCACCCAGGGGCAGCTTGGCTTTCCCAGGCAAGACCGGATGCTGCTGCCGGAGTGGTTGCTGATAGCAGATGCACCGCAGCGATCATATTATGTCTACAGCACTACGTCAGGAGCTTCTCCCGCGGCCACTGTAGCCAAATAGGCGGGGCGTCGTACGTCCACTGGCGCAGGCGAAGCTCCGTGGGAAGAGGAGAGAAAGTGCGCCTGGAAGTAGGGGCCGGCGAACACCCTCTGCCCGGTTACGAACATCTGGACAAGAGACCCCTGGATCACATCGAATATGTGGCCGATGCCCGGCATCTTCCCTTTGCCGACGGCACCGTAGACGAGATCGCGGCCTACAACCTGTTGGAGCACTTCCCGCGGGCGGAGGTGATACCGGTCCTCCGGGAGTGGCTGCGTGCCCTGAAGCCGGGGGGATTTCTCTTTATCTACGGTCCCAACCTGCACGGATACGCCCTGGCCTACGTCGAGGGCAGGCCGGGCTGGGACTTTGGGCGTTTCGAGATCTGGGTGTACGGCAAGCAAGAACACCCCGACGACTATCACTTCGTCGGCTTCAGTCTGGACAGCCTGACCGCCGCCCTGATGGAAGCCGGGTTTGCCCGTGTCGAGCCCATCAGCGGCCGGGACGATGAGGTGATATGCCTGCGCGCTTACAAGGCGGGAGGGAATGAATGACCATGACATTGCCGACGGCTCATGCGGTCCCGGGGCGCACTGCCCGGGAGAACAACCAACCCCCCACTGCCCGGATCACCAACCGGCCTCCCACAGCAGTGGAGTGCGTGCAAACCACCAAAGTCTTCGACCAGTGTACCTTCCAGGAGACACGCAGCCAGTGTTTTCCGATCCCCGAAGACCCGTGCGGACCGTTTCCCCTGCCCCTGGGAAGCACGGCAACGCTGCGAGTGACCGGCGTTTCCTGCCGTATCCTGGATGCGGTGCCGGCTCCACCGCCCCACGGCCCGGGGTTCAAGGTTCTCACCGTGCTGGTGACGGTAACCCTCGAGATCATAGTCCTCAACCAGTACGGTCTGGAACGGTGCAGGTTCCCTGCCACGTTCGCCCTGGTCCGAAACGTGGTCCTTTATGCGCCCGACGGAACCGACCCCTCCTGTGAGGTGCTGTGGTGCGAGGGGACCTGGTGCCTGGTCGTGGACGGCGTTCAACCCCAGGTCTGCTGCGAAATCGACCTGTGCGTGCAGGTGGAAGTAGCCGGCCGGGTCCGTCTGCTAATCCCCGTGGCAGGATTCTGCGAGCCCCGCATTATGTAACCATCGCCAGATGGACCGGCATACGATGCATGGGGAGTTTCCCTGAGTCCTGGAGGAGCCCGAGGTGAGGTGAATTCCCTCTGTGGAAAGAGGAGGAAAAGGGTTGCCCGCCGGCAACGTGGTGGGGCTGATTCTTGCCGGCGGTCAAGGCGAGAGGCTCTGGCCCAAGAGTTTGCCCGAGCGGCCAAAACAGTTCCTCCGCCTGGGCGGCGGAGATCAATCCCTTCTGCAGGCAACCTTCAAGCGGCTCACACAAGTACTACCCCCGGAGCGCATCTGGGTCGTTACCTTAGCTGCATATGCCAGCCAGGTACGCGATCAGCTACCTGACCTGCCTCCCGGCAATCTCATCCTGGAGCCGGCCCCGCGCGGTACCGCCGGTGCCATAGGGCTGGCCTGCGTCATGGGACAGTGGGAAGGCACGGATACGGTGCAGTTGGTGCTTCCCGCCGACCACCTGGTGAAGGACGAACAGCAATTTGCCCGGACGCTTCAGGAGGCTTCCCTGGTGGCCCAGGAGGGACTGCTGGTGACCATCGGCCTCGAGCCCACGCGCCCGGAAACAGCTTACGGGTACGTGAAACTCGGCCAGCAACTGGATGGGTGGCCTTTCCCCGTGTACGCGGTGGAGGGCTTCCGGGAAAAGCCAAGCCTGCCGGTGGCCCGGCGCATCTACCGGGATGGCAGGCACCTCTGGAATGCCGGCATATTCGCCTGGAAGGTATCGGTCTTCCTCGCCCGGCTCGCTCAGCACCTGCCCCAACATGCCCGGGCGCTGCAACAGGTTGCCAGGACGCCGCCGTCCGCGCGCGAGGATCTGCTAAGGATGATCTACCCCTCCATGCCCGCCACTTCTGTCGACCATGGCGTAATGGAGAAGATCCGAGAGGGCCTGGCGGTGGTTCCCGCCCGGTTCGAATGGGATGATCTGGGAAACTGGCTGGCGATGGAGAGGATCTTGCCGGAGGATGCCCACGGCAACCGTTGCCGCGGGAACGCTCTGCTCCAAGATTGCCGGGGTGTCCTGGTGGACTGGGAGGGCAGAGCAGCCATCATCGCCGGGGCCAGAAACCTCATCATCGCCGGCTCGGGAGACCGGTTGCTGGTTTGCACCCGCCGTCACTGCCGCAGGCTCGCTAACCTGGTGCGGGCGATGGACCACCTCCCCGCGGAACAGACCACCACTGACGGGGGGAACAGGCCATGCGGGTGCTGATCACCGGGATCACCGGGTTCGCGGGCAGTCACCTGGCGGAATATGCCCTGTCCCAGCCCGGGGTGGAGGTATACGGCACGGTGCGTATCCGCAGCCGCCTCGATAACATCGTTCACCTCACCGGTAAGGTACGCCTGGTGGAGTGCGACCTCCGTGACCCCTTCGCAGTGCGGAGTATGATCGCCGAGGTCAGGCCGAACCGGGTGTTTCACCTCGCCGCCCAGAGTTTCGTCCCCGCGTCCTGGGCGGCACCGGAGGAAACGTTCACCACCAACGTGCTTTCCCAGATCAACCTGCTGGAGGCTACTCGTCAGGAATGCCCGGGCGCCCGCATCCAGGTGGCCGGCTCTTCCGAAGAGTACGGCCTGGTGTACCCAGAGGAGACGCCCATCCGGGAAGAAAACCCCTTGCGGCCTCTCAGCCCCTACGGGGTGAGCAAGGTGGCCCAGGACCTGCTCGGATGGCAGTACCACGCCTCCTACGGCCTGCACATCATACGCACGCGGGCATTCAATCACACTGGTCCCCGGCGGGGCGAAGCCTTTGCCACCTCGAGTTTCTGCCGGCAGGTGGCCGAAATAGAGTGCGGGCTGGCGCCCCCTGTGTTGCGGTGCGGGAACCTGGAAGCCCGGCGGGACCTGACCGACGTACGCGATACGGTGCGGGCATACTGGCTGGCCCTGGAGATGGGGGAGCCGGGGCAGGTATACAACATCGCATCGGGCAGGTGCGTATCCATGCGCGAGGTGCTGGACCTGGTACTGGCGCGGGCACGCTGCCGGATAAAAGTAGAGGTCGACCCCGCGCGCCTGCGCCCGTCCGACGTCCCCCTGCTTCTGGGTGACGCATCCCGGCTCCGCGAGTGCACGGGTTGGGTGCCCGCCATCCCGCTCGAGCAAACCCTCGCCGACCTGCTCGACTACTGGCGGGAACGGGTGGCTCGGAACGCCACACCCACCGGTACCGAGGGAGAGGGTTAGCGATGGTGCGGGGAAAGAACATGGCCTTCAACGGCTACTTCGACATTGAGGCTGCAAATGCCGAGTTCCCCATGGGATGGGTGCCGGTCAACGGCGACCAGGGCACCCGTTGGGAGTGGTCCACGGAGTACCCCGTGCTGGGGCAGCACACGGTGAAGGTTCGCAACACCTCCTATACCCGCAGCATGGTGGGGATAGTCCAGGATCAGTGCTACGCCATCCCCGTGCGGGCGGGCGAGGCGTGGGAACTCTCCGCATGGATGAAGACGGAACAACCTGGTGTCCCCTTGCGTCTGATAGCCGTCTTCATGGATGACACCCTCCGTTACCTGTCCGAATATCACCTCAAGTTCACCTCGACCACCCAGATGCAGCGTTACGGGGGGCTGGTCGTCATACCACCAGGGGTGAGCCGGCTCAAGGTCGCCTGCGGCGTACATGATTCCCCCGAAACCCTCCCGTCCGTACTGTGGATATCGTGGGTGTCCCTGAGGCACATCGAGGACTCCTCGAGCGGGGAGGATCGTAAATGAGCCGCCCTGGTCTCACCGTCACCTACGTGGTCAAAGACGACGAAGAGTTCTTCCCCTTCTCCCTGAGGTCCGTTTACAGCGTGGCCGACGAGGTGGTGGTGGTCGATAATGGCTCGCGCGACCGAACACCCCAAATCGCTCGCGCATTTTCCCGTGTCCGTCTCTACACATGCCCTGGCAAGGATTTCTCTATGCTGCGCAATCTGGCCCTGTCCAAGGTACAGAGTGACTGGGTCATGACGCTGGACGCCGACGAGGTGTTCTATTCCGACGTGGAGGAAGTTGTACCACGCCTGCTGGAGGTACCCGGGGTGGACGGGTACACCTGCTGGTTCTATCACCTAATGAGGAGCTTCTACTACATGCAGAACCGCCAGGACAAGGACCCCCGATACCGCCGGATCTTTCTGTTCCGGGGTACTCCCGGGGTGCACTACGTGGGGGCGGTGCACGAGAGGCTGGTGGGGCTGGGGCCAAATATCCGTGACTCCGGCCTTCATTACGTACACTACGGCTACGCGAAAGACCCCGCCCGGATACTGGAACGCTGGAAACTATATGCAGAACTCGAGGGCAATCCGGGCATTTACGACGGTCGAGACCCGGACCACATCCTGGACGGTCGGCCACTGTACCCGTTCCGGCGGCCGCACCCGGAGGTCATCCACGCCTACGTGCAATCCCGTGCCGCTCAACTGGCAGCCCGGGGATACAAGCTCTACCGCCCCCCGCCACCTGACCCCGAGGAGCAACTCGCCGAATCTCAGCGGGCGGTGATGATCCCATGACCGCACGAGCGACGGTGAGCGCCACCTACATGGTGCTGAACGAGGAGGAGTTCCTTCCTTACTCGATCCGGTCTATCTACAACGTGGTGGACGAGATCGTGGTGGTGGATAACGGGTCTACCGATGGCACCCTGGACGTGGCGCGGAGCTTCCCCAAGGTGCGCATATACCATTCGGACGCCCGCGACTTCTCCGCCCTGCGCAACCTGGCCATATCCCACTGCCAGGGAGGCTGGGTGATGGTGATGTGCGCCGACGAGGTGTTCTACCGCGACGTGGAGGAGGTCGTGCCGCGCCTGGTGCGTGACCCCCATGTGGATGCGTATACCTGCCGTTACTACCACCTGATGCGCAGCTACTACTACATGCAAAACTGCTGCGAGTACGATCCTCAGTTCGAGCGGGTATTTCTCTTCCGCCGCCTGCCGGGGGTTCGCTACCAGGGTCCGGTACACCAGGTGCTGGTGGGGGCAGGACCCCGGGTACGCGACTCCGGACTGTATTACGTCCACTACGGCTACACGAAAGACCCCGCCCTCATCCTGGAACGCTGGAAACTGTATGCGGAACTGGAGGGCAATCCCGGCATTTACGACGGCCTGGACCCGGAGCACATCCTCGATGACCGGCCCCTTTACCCCTTCCGGCGCCCACACCCGGAGGTTATCCGTGACTACATCGAGACGAGGGCCGCCGAGCGCGCGGCCCGGGGCGAGAAGCTATTCCGCAAGCCTCCTCCCGACCCGGAAGGTGACTGGGGTTGCAGGTAACCATCGTAGGGCCTCTGGACGACGCCACGGGGTACGCGGAGATTGCCAGGGAGATAGCCCTCGCGTTCCACCGCCTCGGCGCCCAGGTCCGTACCCATCCCGTGGCCTGGGGCGTACCGCGCCCCGACCTCCTGCCCGAGGTCGGGTACCTCCTTAACAGCTTCCGGGCCGGTCGTCACGCCACCGGGCCCGTACTCTCCATCGGCATCCCACCCCTGTTCACCCGTGAGCCCGGCCGGCCCTCCGTGGGGTTGACCATGCTGGAGTGCGACCGGGTCCCGCCGCGCTGGGTTGACGCCTGCCTCGACATGGACGAGACATGGGTACCCTCGTCCTTCAACGCCCGCACCTTCGTCGAGAGCGGGATGCCGCCGGAAAAGGTCAAGGTGTTTCCCCTGGGCGTAGACACCTCCCGTTTTCATCCCGGTGTCCCGTCCCTCCCCCTGCCCGGCCGGCGCGCGTTCGTATTCCTCTCGGTGTTCGAATGGACCCCGCGCAAAGGGTGGGACCTGCTGCTGCGGGCCTTCACCCGTGCCTTCTCCGCCCGAGATAACGTGTGCCTGGCCATCAAGACGCACTCCAACGGCCCCGACTACGATGCCTCCGGGCGGACGATCCGGGACTGCATCCAGACCATGTTGCAGGGAAGCAAGGGGGAGCGGCCCCCGGTACTGGTGCTGCCCGGAGTCATCCCCCAGAACCAGGTCCCGTCTCTGTATGCAGCCGCAGACTGCTTCGTCCTGCCCTCCCGGGGTGAAGGCTGGAACTTGCCGGCACTGGAGGCACTGGCGTGCGGGGTCCCTGTAATCACCACGCGCTGGTCGGGGCACCTGGATTACCTGGACGACGACAATGCCTACCTGGTGGAAATCGAGGACCTGGAGCCGGCAGCCTGGCCCGGCCACCCCGCAGACGAAGTGTATCGCGGGGCCCGCTGGGCGCGTCCCTCCATAGAGCACCTGGCCCACCTAATGCGCTGGGTATACGACCACCCGGAAGAGGCCCGCGCCCGGGCCGAGCGCGGCAGGAGGCAGGTCTCCACTAAACTCACCTGGGACCGCTGCGCCGCGGCTATGCTGGAGAGGTTGAAGGAGCTAGACGCCCGGCCACGCCGGACAACACGGACCTCGCCCCTGCGCACCTTCTGGGGGAAGTGGTCCTGGACTCCCCCCGGTGCCCGGTCGGAAGCAGCCGAAGGCGGGGCATCCCCAACCGCGCTCTCCCAGCGCGCCCCGAATCCGCCAAAAGGGGGTGATGGCTCGCCGGCGGTACTCCTCGTAGTCCCCAGTTGGGGCGAGATATGTGGAGTGGCTGAGTATACCAGATCGCTGGCTGCGGCCCTGCAGGCCGTGGGGTGCCGGGCACGAGTGGCAGGGAAAGAGCATGTCAGTACCGATGGTTTGGCCAGCCTGGTCGCCCCGGGCGAAGTGGTCCACCTTCAGTACGAGTACAGCCTGTACGAACTCGAAGCTTTACGGGCCATCCTCGCTCGGCTCCAGACCATGCACGTTCCTCTCGTACTCACCCTGCACTCTTACACCGAGGAGGCAGTTCGCCACAACGCCATGTTGCGGGACGTGCGCCCCCTCATCGTTCACTCGGAGCCCACGCGGCAGAAGCTCACATCCAGCGGCTGGAGCCCTGATGGCCTGCACGTCATTCCCATGGGGGTTAAGCGATTCTCCCTGCCGGCCCGATCGGCTGCGGCGGAGAGGCTGGGGCTGGGCGAGGGTCCCCACATCGGTTTTGCCGGCCTCATGCACTGGCACAAAGGATTGCTAGCCCTGGCCACAGCAGCCGCCCGGCTGCGGAGCGTCTATCCGCGGATCAGGTGCCACGTTTTCAGCCCGGTGGGTTCCGGTATCCCGTCCGCTAGCTACCTGGAACACTTCCTGCACGAATGTGGTGCCCGGGGTCTCGAGGGGGTCGTTTCCCTGCACCTGCGTCTTGAACCGGAGGAGCAACTGGTAGCGCACCTGCACGCGATGGACGTGAACGTACTTCCCTACGAGGATTGCGGTTACTGGTCCACTTCGGCGGCGGTTCGCCTGTTGATGGCCGCCCGTCGACCGGTGATCACCACAGATGTGCCCTTTTTCCGCGACCTGGGCGAGGAGGTACTGAAGATTTCGGAGTCCAGCCCGGAGGCCATAGCCGATGCAATTGCCTTCGTGCTGTCCCATCCCGGGTTGGCCGCCCTTACGGTAGCAGCTGCCGATCGCTACGTGGAGGAAAACTCATGGGAACTGTGTGCCCGCCGTCACGTGAACCTGTACCGGGCGGTCCAGGGCACCGGAGGTGATTGGGCATGAAGATTGCGTTCTACTACGCCTACCCTGCGGAATGGGATTGGAACGACGAGGACCTGGACAGCGCGGGCGTGGGAGGCACGGAAACCGCGCTCATTCTCATCTCGAGGCAACTGGCCCGCGATCACCGGGTCACCGTGTTCAACCGCACGCGACGGGAAGGGAAATTCCACGGCGTGCAGTACCGCAGGCTGGACTCGTTCGACTACGAGGAGCCGTGGGATGTTTTCATCGTTATGCGCGGGAGGGCACCCGACCTCAAGCGGGTCAAAGCGCCGGTCAAAATCTACTGGTCAATAGAAGAGGATGCCGTCCTGGTGAAAGACTGGAGCGAAGTGCTCCCTTACGTGAGGGCGGTGTTCACCATCAGCCCCTTCCACACTGCCGAACTGCAGCGCCGATCGGGAATTCCCCCGGCAAAGATCTATGAGACACGCCTGGGAGTGGATTGGGAAGAGTACGCTCAACCCCTCCCCAAAGAGGCGGGAAAACTCATCTACTGTTCGGTGCCGGGCCGAGGCCTGCCCTACCTGGCTTCCATCTTCCCCCGCATCCGGGAAGTATTTCCCTACGCCCGCCTGGTGATCACCAGTGACTATTCCCTGTGGGGCCGGCCTCCCGGCACCGAAGGATACCGGGAACTCTTCGCACATCTGCCGGGGGTGGAGTTCCTGGGCAACGTACCGCGCCCCCGCTTGATCCAGGAGCAAAAGACCAGCGTTTTGCACGTGTACCCCTGCACGGTGGCGGAACTGTTCTGTCTGGCCTCCATCGAGTGCCAGGCAGCCGGCACCCCCACGGTGGCCACCGCCCTGGGAGCCCTCGAGACCACCGTAGCCGACGGCTACTCTGGCGTCCTGGTGCGGGAAACCCCCGGTCAGCCCGCCTTCTATACCCGTTTCGCGCAAGCGGTATTGACCCTCCTGGGGAACCAGACCTGGCTCGAGCAAATGGCCCGCCAGGCCCGCACCCGGGTACAGGCCAGGTACACGTACGCTCACATCGTGCAGGAATGGGTGGAGCAGTTCGACCGCTGGGCACAGGAACCCTCCGGGGAGGAGAGACCGTGGGACATTTCGAGTCAGGACTGACCTCTGTCGTAGTCATCGCCCACAACGGCATTCACTGGACGCGCCGGGCAGTGCAGGCCATACTCGCTCACACCGGGCCCCCCTACGAGTTGTTGCTGGTTGACAACGGGTCGACTGACGGGACGGGTACCTACTTTCAGGAGCTGGCCCAACAGCACCAGCACGTCAAGGCCATCCTCAAGGAGCGCAACTACGGCGGCTATGCGCGGACTTTCGCCATGGAGGTGGCGAGGGGGGAGTTCATTGCCTGGGTGGACAACGACGCCGAGGTCGGGGCAGGATGGCTCGACACCCTGATCAAAGCGTTGGAGGACCCGGCGGTAGGCGCGACGGGGCCGGAAGGCGTCGCGTACCGCCGGGACTGGGGCCATCTCTTTCACACCAAAGGGTGGCCGTCCGAGCAGGCTACCGGCCAGAAGGTAGACGTCCTGGTGGGGTACTGCCTCCTCATGCGCAACCTGGTGTACTACATCGGCTTTCTTGACCCCACCTTTTACCCCGCCTGGAATGAGGAAGCCGACTACTGCCTGCGCGTCAAGCTCCTCGGTTACCGGCTGGTAGTGACCCCCGTCCCTGTGGTCCACCACGAGCACAAGACGGGATTCCCCGGGGTGACCGACGTGCACGCCCACATCGCCCGCATGAACCAGATGCTGATCGACAAGTGGGAGCCGTTCAAGCACCTGGTGCTGGAGGTATATCGCCAGGGGGAATCAGGGCAGTGAAGGGTCTGACCGTGGGATTGATCACCACCTGGAACGCCAGGTGCGGGGTATCCGAGTACAGCCGGGATCTGGCCACAGTCCTGCGCGCGGCTGGGTGCCAGGTAATCGTCCTGGCCAGCTACCCGGTGCAGCCGGTACCCTGGGCCACCGACGACGCCCTGGTGCACCGGTTCTTCTACACGGGCTGGCACCGCGAACGGGGCGTTGACCCGGGAACCGCTCTGACCGCTGTGAAAAACCACCGCATAGATGTCCTGCACCTGCAGTATCAGAGCTTCATTTACGCTCCTCCCTTCCTCGAACACCTTCCCCGGCTGGCGCAGGCCGCGCCCCTGGTAGTCACGTTTCACGATCCCTGCATCCCGCCCGAATTTCCCCTGACTTCGGTGCGCCGGAGCATCGTGCACAACCGGGTCCTGGCCGAAATGATACGCAGCGTCCCCGTCCACGTCATCCCGCCGGGCTGCCACCTCCGTGCCGATCAACCTGCCCGGGCCGTGCGAACCCGCCTCGGCCTCCCGGGAAACCCGGTCCTCACCTCATTCGGGTTGGGGAGGACCGCTCACGAGACCGTGCTGGAAGCGCTCGCCTATCTGCTGGATGCCTACCCGCACCTCACCTACGCCATCGCCGCGCCCCCCGCGCGCATGCCCCCGGTGTACGAGGCAGCCCGGCGCCTCGGCCTGGAAAGCCACCTCGTCTACGCGGGGGATTTCCTCCCCCCTGATGCTCTGTTCGACCTCCTCCAGGCCGGAGACGTGGTGGTACTGTATTACCCCGAGTTCGGGGTACGAGGCGTCTCCTCGGCGGGGGCGCGCCTGGCTCTTGCGGCTCACCGTCCGGTGGTTCTGACCGACGTCCTGCTGTTTCACGACTTGCCCGCAGAACTGAAGGTACCGTTTGGTGACCTCGGTGCTCTAGAGGAAAGGCTCCGCATGCTGCTCAGCCTGGACGGTGAAGCCCTCCGGATGATCGAGTTGCAGGATGGGCTGGTGCGGGAGAACGCGTGGCCCACCGTGGCCCGTCGTCATATCGACGTCTACCGCGCAGCTATCGGCACCAGAGCCGGGACGGCCTGAGCGCTCAGCACGCCCATGCCCCGGCCCCACCACCGTCTATCCCTCGCCTGGCCGGCGTCGCCAGGGCAGGTTGATCTCCACGAAGTTGTAGGGAGGCAGGGGAGCTACGTACTTGAACGAGAGCTGGTGTGCATGCCGGTCGCCCAGCGCTCGGACGGCACGCGCCAGGTCCGGTTCGCAGTCCCTGGACACCAGAAAAGCAGCATTTATCAACATCCGGACTGATAGGGGCTGGTTGAGCCGGTACCCCAGGCAGCAAGGGGCCAGGTGATTGCAGATCTCGGGCGTGAAGCGCTGCCGCCACGCCTGTACCGTTGCTTCCACAGCCTGACCCACCTCGATGGCGATCTGGTACCTCTGGGCGGGATTGTGCTCGCCCGCTGACTGCATTTGCGCGGGGTCGTATCCGGCGGCCCGCAGCACCGCTTCGGGCACCCAGAAAACTTTCAATTCTGCCTCCACCTTGTGCCGCAGTCGCTCAAGTTCAGACGTGAGCACGCTGCTGTACATGGCCAAGCAGGCTCTCAGTTCGCTCTCGCCCGGAACCACGGTACCAAAGGCAACCGGCAGCACCGTGTACTCGGGTATCAGGCAGTTGAGCACCCGGTCGTGGGCGAGAAGGTACGCCACCTTGGGAGCAACTCCTCCGTCGGGAGCAGGGCTGACGACGGCAGCCATACCTCCCAGTGGGATGACCTTCACCTCTGCCGGCGGGTCACCCACTCCCACGGGGCCCAGCGATACCTCGCTCGTGCCGTCAGTTATCCCGTAAAGGTAGAGGCCTGTTTCAGCCATGGTCACATCCGCCTCCGTGCCGGCAGCGGACAGTGTGTATGGCCGCCTCAAGTGTGGGATGCACCACTGGCGTCCCAGAGACGCTTTCATCTCAACGGGAAGGCGCATCCGGTCCCGGGGCCCTGCCAGGGGCAGACGCCGAGAAAACCACCTCGGCCACCGTCCGCGGTTCCACCCGGGTTTCGTGCAGGGCCAGTTCGATCCTGACCCGCATCATAAGCAGCGCCTTGCCGTTGATGGCTGTAAGGCCGCTCTCGCAACGGGCATCCACGACCCGCGCCACCGGTGCCTGGCACAGATCGGCATCACGGGAACGAGGAGCCAGGTAAAAGCCGTGGTGACACCTGGTCAGGGTGCGCATGCCCAACCGGGAGGTGCGAAGTGTCGCGACTACCTTGTACCGGAAAAAGACGCACCAGCCCGGCTCGTCAGGAAGTACACGCACCGATGTGAGGTGTACGGACGAACTCTCAATGCTCTGGATGGGCTGATACAGTGTGTAGGTATGAAAGCGCTCGTACCGCTCCAGGTGAGTGCTGTGGATGACACTCACCAGGGCTTCCAGCGGCGTCAGAGTCAGGCCCTTGTGGACAATACTCACCGCCAGCACTCCCCCCGGGCAATAGTCCCGATACCGCGAGTCGGATCCCTGGCGGTAGTCAGTATATGCCCACCGGGCAACTGGGGACATAAAGCATAGCATTGCGCCCCGGTTACAGTGGCGGGGGCACTCCGCATACCTTATAACCGGGAGGGCCACGGACAACCGCCATGCGGACACTGATTCATGTTTCCATAATTCACGCCGAGGTTGACCTTGGTTCCGCCGCATCCCGGGCGCGCTCCCGGTACGGCAAAGAAACCTGGGCGCGCCATCAGCAGGAAATCCGCGCATACTGGCACCAAATATCCCGGGAACTGGATCTCCTCGGGCTGGACTGGAGCCGGGTGAAGGTTTACCACGACAGCTTGCCTGCGGGAGGCAGCGATGGCCTGAGAGTGGTGCGCAGCCTGGCAGCACGAGGTAGCCCCAACTACAAGCTGGTGCAGGAACTAGTAAAAAGAGGGGCCACCCTGATTGCCACCGAGGATCTGCGCCTGCTGCTGCGGGAATACGAACTGGTAAGCAGCGGCAGAACTTGCCCCAGGGAAGAGTTTGATCAGTTGCTCTTGGCCCGCGATCGTCACATGGCTACCCGAATCGCGGAAACTCTGATGGAAGGGGAGACGGGCGTCCTCTTCGTGGGGGCTGCGCATCAGGTCACCAGATTCCTGCCGGGAGACATCCGCGTTGTCTTCGTGCCCTCCCGTTACGCAGGGCAGCAGGCGTGACTTTTGGGACGGGTCCCCCGTGGTCACAGCCTGGCAGATGAAACCAGAATGTGGCCAGGCATGGGGATGGGGCCGGGCAAGAGATCACCCGGGTAAGCAGAAACTTCCTCGGAGCCCAGAGGACCCCCCAGCAGCCGCACCCAGGCGTTGTCGCGGGCGAACTGGAGGGTTTCATAGTAAGGACTCCATTCGCGGTACTCCGCAGGGTACGTGGGGACGAATACCGTCAGGTACCGGTGCCGGTCGTTTGGCTCAGGTTCGCACCCTGTGATGATCACCTCGGCGGCTGCCTCTTGCAGCCGGCGCAACGCACCAAAACAAGGATGCGACCGGTCGCCATGGCGCAGGAGGGCATGCAGGCTGCTCAGAGCCCGTCCTGCTGCAGGCGTTCCCTGAGCCAGAAGGCACTGCGCCAGGCCGTGGGCTGCCGCTTTGATCAGCCCGAAGAAATTGCCGTCCAACTTTATGGCGACAGGGGGATACTCGCAGGCGGAGCCTATGCACCTGATCAGGGTGCTCACTGCCGCGCTACCCCGGGCGGTCCGTCCCTCCCCCAGCCTCTCTTCGGGGACAGGGCCCGGGCCATAGTTACACCCACCCGCTGCCCCGCTCCCCTGGCGCTGGCCGAGCGACTCCAGGATCTTACGGTAGGGCCAGCCCTCAAGGGAGGAGATCTCAGCCGGAACCACCAGGTGTCGAGCAGCCGGCGGATCGGACGCAGCCAGTTCGTACGCGACCTCAAGGGAATTCATGTAACACGCATCCAGAACCAGCACGTCAATCGCCTTTCCGGCATGGGCCTGAGCCAGAGAAAGGGCGCGGGCAAGCCCATTGACACCCATGACCCAGACGGCGCCGTTCGCAAAATCAGTGAGCGCACCGAGGATGCCCACACCGTGGCCAGACAGGATGACCATCCGGTACGGGGACGACGCCCTTTCAAGACCCCACCTTACAAAGTCGTACAGCGTGTGGGGATCAGCCATGTTCACGTCCGGCCGCTCAGCCACCAGGGTCCAGCGGCCGCTTGTGGCGACTGCCCTCCCCTTTCGCACCACCCCCACCGTGGCCCGAAGAAGGTACCGTCTTGCCCCCGTCCACTTACCACCGAAGGCCGAATTTGCAGGCCTGCCGCCCGGGTCCCGGGCCAGCCCTTGCGGGGCCCGCGCTAACTGCACCACGACATCCAACCCCTCTGCCCTTGCCCGTTCCAGATCCAACAGCGATCGACTCACTGCTGGTTCCAGTCCGCCCGCACCCGCCAGGTAGATCAGCACGGTCCACAGGGTATGCCTGTGTTGGGCGCCGCGGCAGGGTTCGCGCATTCCGTCTTCACCTGACCCGGACCAGCATCTTCTTCATCAGTGTATGGGCGGGGGACATGATCGTTCCTTGCCGGGTCATGCAGCCAAACTTCCGGAAAAGGCCGGTGACATAATCTCGTGGTCCGGCATAAGAATGTGTGCGGGGAATAGCAAGGCCAGAGCAGCTTCGAGCACTGGGCCAGCATGCTCCCCTGCCGGCGCCAGACGACCGTCACCAGGTGTGCGACGCTCTGAAAAGGGGATAACGATGGCTGAAAAAGAAATGACCAGAGCAGGTCCCTCCGCAGGCGGAGCGACAGAAGAACAGGTCCTCGCCCGAATGCGGACGGCTGCGACTCTAATCGGACCGCAGCAGCCACTCACTCAAAGCTTTCTCGTCACTCTCAACGGAGACTATGTGGCAGCCGGCGTGGGCATGCGCAATCTGGGCTCGGGGCAAATCGCCATCGACCTTCCCCCTTATTCCAGCATCGTGCGGGCCCTGTTATACTGGTCGATCATTCGCCAGGCGGCGGCAGGCCCAGCACCCGCTGGCGGCTGGCTCAATGGGCAGGCTATCACAGGAACATTGATTGCCACCACGGGCAGCCCGGGTTGGCCTGATCTCGCTGAAGCGGAAGCCGGCACCACCCTCGCCGACGTCTTCCGCGCCGATGTCAGCGAGATTGCTGTGGCGGGAAGCAACTTCCTGACGGAATTTCCCTCCGGGCTGACCGACGGAACTCCACCGCAGGACGCCCCGAGGGCATTTCCCCTGCTCAACGGAGCATCCCTGGTTGTGATCTTCAGCAACCCCGGCTTTCCGTTGAAAACGGTGATCGTCAACGATGGCGGGCAGACCGTTTTCGGCAACACGGTGTCCACCACTCTCCAGAATTTCGTCGCTACCAGCCCTGTCCAGGCCAAGACCACCTATATAGTGTCAGATGGCCAGGCGCGTTTTCTGAGCGACTCCGCCCTTTTTGAAGCGACGGCCGTAGCGGGACCGGGGACAGGTCTCAAAACCGCCGATGCTTTCGACGGCCAGGATGGGCTGGTTTTCTTTCCTCTGGACGGCCTGTGGGATACTCTAACCGTTGACGTAAGTGGGTTTATCAACCCTGGAGACACTTCAGCCGTGGCTGCTATCACCGCCGGAGCCGGAGGCGGCAGCGACTGGCTGACATATGTGGCGCAGGTTTTCTCTGTTACGGCAGCGGAAATACTGAGGGTGCGCGGCTACCGCATCCCGGGCATGGTGCCACTGGGCCCAAGGGCTTCCTGAACCCTCTCCCGGCCAATAACCGCCTTGCCAGCGTGGGGGCGCTTCTGATACCGTAATATCCGTGTTCAAGATTTCTGCACGCACCTCCGGCTACGTTGCTCTGGTGGTGGGAGGCATAACCTGGGGTACCACGGGACTGTTCGTGCGCGCGCTGAACACGCACGGATGGCAGCCTCTGGACGTCGCCGCTGTCCGTACCACCTGTTCCCTAGTCCTCCTCGCCGCGGGCGTGACCATGCTGCGCCCGCGCCTGCTATCCATCCGGCGCCGGGACTTCCCCTACTTCCTGCTCTCCGGTATCTCCGGCCCCGGCACTTCCCAGCCCATGTTCATCCTCACCCTGGTGGGCGCCCCCCTGGCCGTGGCAGTCCTGCTCAACTACACGGCCCCTCTCTTCGTTGCCCTCCTGGCCCGGGCGTTTCTGAAGGAAAAGCTTACGGGGCACAAGGTTCTGGCCCTGGGGCTGAGCGTCCTGGGACTGGCCCTGGTGACGGGCGTCCTCCCCCCGGGGGCATTGAGCGCCTATGCCGTCTCTCCCCTGGCATTGATGACCGGCCTGGGATCCGGATTCTTCTACGCCGTGAACCTCCTGGTGCTGCGGCGCCTTTCCGCCACCTACTCTCCCGCCACCATCCAGATCTGGGGCCCCCTGTCGGGGCTACCCCTGTTGCTCGCCATCCGCTCCGCCTGGGTACGCCTGGCACCGGACGCAGCTGCGCTTACCGGAGTGGCTGACGTCACCCGGGTACCCGAGGTCACGGCCGGCACTGCTGGAACCATCCTCCTCATGTCAGCCGGGCCCGGCCTGGCCGCGTTTCTCCTGGTTACATATGGCCTGTGCCGCGTGGAAGCCGCCCCGGCGTCCATATTGCTCACCATAGAGCCCCTGGTGGCCGCCTTCCTGGGATGGTTGGTCCTCGGAGAACATTTGACGCTGACCCAGGCCGCCGGGATGGTCGTGGTGCTGGGCGCAATCTGCACCGTCAGCCTGGAGGGAAAGAACACCGCCACCGTCCCCGTACGCGGGGCAGTGGCAGGGGATGGGCCTTAGACCGGCGAACATACTCCCCACGCACCGGGGTACTGCTTCAGCCGGGCTGCCCTACCAGGGGAGGAGGCAACGGTGCGGATTGTTTCCGGATTCGTCCACAGGCCGGGCGCGCATTGCGGGTCCACGGCCCTGCGCGACTTGGCCGAATCTTGTGCGGGGGTTGAACTGTCCGAAGCCATCTGCTTCGGACTGGGAGCTGGGTTGGGTTTCGCCTACATGGCGGGTCCTGCCCTGTCCCCGTCCCACGGCTTTTGCGGGCGTGCCCCCTACCTGGAGCACCACTTCTTCTCCCACCTGGGAGTCCCATTCGCATGGCACAACGCTCCCCTTGAATGGGAAGAACTATCGAGCTACGTAGACCGGGACGTCCCTATCCTTGCCCTTACAGACCTTTACTATCTGGATTACTACGCATCCACCGTCCATTTTGGCGGACATGCGGTGGTAGTGGCAGGTTACCTCCCTCCGGGAGAGGAAGCCGGGGGTGCACCTGCGTCCAGAGCGTACGGGGTTGTCCAACCCAAAGGCGGCGGTGTGACCGGAGCCGGCCAGAATCCCCAAGGGCTGGACGGGGGCATTGAGGAAGGGAAGGTCCTGCTGGCCGATACCGCCTGGCCCGAACTGCAGCAGGTGCCCTATACCCGCTTCCGGCAGGCCATGCACTCGCTGGCCCCACCCTTCCCCGTGGACGGGCAGTGGACCCCCATCCCCGCATTCCAGGTCGCCTCCCGGATTCTGCCCGAGGCGATCCGCGCTGCTCTGGCCACCTGTGCCCGCTGCTACCTGCACACCCCGCCGCCCCCCGAACTGGCACGGCTCGGGGTCGAGCACTTCGGAATATCGGGCTTACGCGCCATGTCTGCCTCCCTTCCCGCATGGATGGATGCCCCCGACTTCTCCTGGTGCTGTCGCTTTGCTTACCAGATGATCGAGAAGAGGGGGACGGGGGGCAGCGCTTTCCGCCGGATGTATGCCGCCTTCCTGCGGGAAGCCCGCGCCCTGGTGCCGGAGATCCCTCCTACGGCGGTCGCTGAAATGGAGAGGGCCGCCTCCCTGTGGAGCGAAGCGGCAACCCTCTTCCGTCAACTCGCAGACACCGCCCCAGGGCCGCGCGGCCCCACCGAGGTCGCCGCCGGGTTGCGCCGTCTCTCCGGCATCCTGCTGGAAGCGGCCTCTCATGAGGAGGAGGCTTTCCACCTTCTGGCTACCGTCTGAACCGCCTCGCATCCCGTTGTCAGGTCGCGGCCCGGCGGCCTCCTGCCAGCAGGCGGGCGATGCGTACCTTCTCGGGCATGGGTAAGCCCTCGTCGTCCACGGCCCGGCAGGCTCCCCCCACGATGCGCGTGCGCACGGCACCGCGCGCGGCAGGGTTCCCCTGCAGGTGAGGCGCATCGAGGAGCCCGATGCGCACGGCCAGGGCGAGGGTGGCCGCATCGGCCCACGGGTCGACAGTGCCGGGAGGAGCGATCTCCCTGATGGCCTCCAGGAGCAGACGGGCCTCGTGGAGCAGCTCTTCCTTCCGCTCCTGCACCAGGGGATCGCGGGTCATGTCGGGTAACCCGTGGATGGCGTTCCGGATCACGCCCCGAGCTATCCCCACCGCTTCGATAATGTCCTCAGGTGTGGCAGCGTGATGCGCCTCGCAGTGGGCCACCACGTGCACGATGTGGGGACGCAGGCTCATCTGCAGCATGGTGGAGGAGGCCGACTGCCCCTTCGCCAGGCTCATGTCCACGGGAAGGCTGGCCAGGCCCGTCCGCGTCTGTCGGTAGACGGTGAAGTGGCTGTCCTGCAGAGACTCGATCAATTCCACCTTGGCCAGCATCTTGCCCAGGTCCATGGGGAACGTGGTACCCGGTGGGGTGTTGAACATATACTGGGCCACGTAGTGGGTCACGCCGGCCCTCTTGGCGTTGTATGCAGCCAGGAAGGCGGCAGCCACCGCCACCTGATCGGGGGCATCCCGCAGGCTCCAGTGGTGAGCCTCATTGACCTCCAAAGGGATTCCTTCCCGCGCGTGCCAGCGCATGGCCTGCTGGGCCTCGCGGATGGATTCCCCCAGGGGGCGCGAGCTCCGGCCGTCCAGCACGTTGTACCACATGAGGGGCACGGCACCCCAGGCCAGGTTGATGGTATTCTTCAGCATGCGGGCCATGGGGATCAGGTCTCGCGTGCCGCTGTACGAGCGCACCAGGGGGTAGTTGCCGCACCGGGAGGCCGCGTAGATAGCGGCGAAGTCCTCCGGTCGCCGCACCGGCACCCCGCCGGCGCCGTCCTGGCGGGGATCCATCTCGTGGGGCCGGAAGAAACTCTCCTGGGCATTCTGGTCCGGGCCGATGGAAATCACGTCCAGGATGCGGGCCTCCGCCAGCCGGCGGGCTCCCTCGACGGTGGCTTCCAGCGAGGGTAGCCCGAAGTGGTGGCGGATGAGGGGATACGGGGCTTGCCAGGCCACGCGCCCGGGCAGGGTCTGGGGGAAACGTTCCTCCCGCCCCGCCTCCTCCCGGCCCTTGAGATAGGCAATTACCGCCTCATCCCCCTCGGAACCATCGAAGGCGCGCTCGAACAGCCCCGTCCGGCGGGCCACCTCGGCCACCGGGGGAGTCCCTCCGAAAGCCATGCGCCTGGGCAGAAGACCCTTGTGCTCGAGCAGTTCCTTCAGGTCAGCGAGCAGGCGTCCTGCCGCCTCGGGCGTCAACCGGTAAGAGAGGGCCACCAGATCGGGCCGGTGCGTCTCTATGGCCTGGGCCACCTCCTCCGGTGAGCGAGCCGGCCCCAGGAAATGGCACCGGTACCCCTGGTCTTCCGCCAGCCGCAGGAAGCCGAACACGCCCGCCACATGCACGCAATCTCCCAGAGTAGCTGCGAGCACTGTGGGACGGCTCATGCCGCCCGCCTGCCTTGCTACGGTCATGCTGCTTCCCTGCCTTCCCGCACGTAGTCGAGCAAACCGTTCAGGTCCATCTCGGCTAGACCCATACGGCCAAGAGTCCGGCCGTGGCGGAAGTAATCGATGCCGTGCACCAGCGATGCCAGGTGGATCAGGCTGCGCATGGTGGGGGTGGGTACCTCCGCCAGTTCCCCCAGGGACGCCAGGGGCACCAGGCCAGTAGGCACATCCTCCCAGAGGTAGCGCGTATCCAGGCTCCCGGGAGCCCTGATCCCCCGGTAAGCCCCCGTCTCCTGCAGGGCCCCGAACAGGTCGGGACCGTACGAGCCATAGACCCACTTCAGCCAATCCCGGGCCGTGGGCAGGGAAATCCCCAGCGCCCTGGCCACGGCCAGACGTTCAGCGTCCAGAGCCTCCACGATTCGCGCCACTGCCGGCGTGATCCCCTGGTGGTAATGGTCGAACGTCTCCCCGGCTTCGACGCGGGCCAAGTTGAGCAGCACCGGGGCAGGATGGAACACCGCTCCGATATTGTCCAGGCTGGTGTGCAACACCGTCTCTGCCGGGACGAACTGGGGGAAGAATCCCCGTAGCAGAGCCAGTACCCGGGGTGTCTGCCAGGCCGGGAGGGCCGCCAGGGGAACCCGGTGCTTGATGCTGAAGATGTGTACGTGACCGGGTTCCAGTACCCTGGCCGCATACAGCAGGCTCTGCACCTCGGCCACCACGGGCAATCCCCGGCAGCCCCCGGCCCGTAACGCATGCTCAGTCTCCAGAGCGCCCAGGGTTCGCCCCGGATTCAAGACCACCACCTGGTGTTCATCCACGTAGGGAGCCAGAGCATGCGCCAGATCCCGGTGGCCGGTCGCCGGCACCGTGACCATCAGCACCCGCGCCCGCGCCGCATCCCGCACAGAAGAGGTCACATACACCACGCCCACCCCGCAGCCCTCGCGGTACGGCTTGACCGGCACCCGGGCCTCAATGGCACCCGTGACCTTGAGCACCCCCCTGCTCGCCAGATCTTCGATGCGGCCAGGGGTGCGGTTGTACAGGACCACGTCCACCCCCTGCATCGCCAGGTGGGCGGCCATGGCCTGACCGCCGTTCCCCGCCCCCAGGACGGCGAACGACGGCCGCCCTGGATCACCTCGAACCCCACAAGCTCGCACACGCAAATGAAACACCTCCTCGGCCTGGCGGCGCCGGCCCTGGAGGTGGAAAAACCCGACCCGGGAGGTCGTTTCCTGGGTCGGGCATGATGTTCCCCTTAAAGGAGTCAGTCACTTGCCCGGGCCCAATCCACCTCCTCTTTCCACGCTTACGAGGTTAGCTGCCGGGCTCGGATCGAAAGAGTCTGACCCGTCTCGCCTTCGCCTTGTGCCACCCTTCGGCCACCTGAGGCCCGGACGAGATTCGCCCCGTTGGTTTGGTTCCCCCGCTTCCCCTTCAGGGGAATTCAGCGATCAAGCGGATTGGCCGGTAAGCCAACCAAGCATTATTAGGTTCTACCTGAGGCTAGCATATTCTCCAGCTCCCTGTCAACACCCCGCGTTGCCTCACGTAAAAAGTACTCGAAGCGAGGTCGTTGCCTCAAAACCAAAAGGTACTCGAAGGAGGCGACGGCCAGATGTTTCGAAGCCTAGACCATCCGGAATCGACGGGGGATGGTCA